>CAZFJB010000215.1:0-2595 GCA_964519775.1 uncultured Oscillibacter sp. | reverse complement strand
GATGCCACCGCCTACCTGCCCCTCAGCGAGCTGGTGGATCTGGCGGCGGAGCGGGAGCGCATCGCCAAAGAGCTGGAGAAGGCGAAAAACGGCCTGCGCATCACCGAGGGCAAGCTCTCTAACGAGAAGTTCGTGGCCCACGCCCCCGAGAACGTGGTCAACGCCGAGCGGGAAAAGGTGGCCAAGTACAAGGAACTCATCGCCAAGCTGGAGGAATCCGCCAAGGCCATGGCCTGAGCCAGTCCGCCGCTGAAAGGGATGGGAGACCGGCGTGAAACCGATCTCCCCCTGAACACCGGGATTTCAAATTGATCGCGAAAAGAAGATAAAAAAACCGAGGGCACCTGGAAACAGGTGCCCTCGGTTTTTACTCAAATCACACTGATTTTTGAAGAAATGGATACTTTCGGAAGAAAACGGAGCAAATTCTCCCCTTATTCCAGAGTCAGCCGCGCAACGGTGTCCAGCAGCGCCTGGCAGCCCAGAGCGATGTCCTCCAGCGGGGTATATTCCTCCGGGTTGTGGCTCTTGCCGTTGACGCTGGGCACGAAGATCATGCCCACGTCCGTCAGCGGGGCCAGCATGGCCGTGTCGTGAACGGCGCCGCTGTTCATCTCCATGCAGGAAACACCCCGCTCATGGATGGAGGCGGCGATGGCCTCCCGCACACGGCCCGACATCACCACGGGCTTGCTCCGCCCGATCATGTCCAGCGTCATGGTCACACCGTCAGCGACGGAAACCTCCTCCATGGTCTGCTTCAGCAGCGCTAAGGCGGTCTCCATGCCATTTTCGTCCACGTCCCGGATGTCCACGGTAAAGGCCACCTGGCCGGGGATCACGTTGGGCATATTGGGCGCGCAGACGATCTCGCCGACAGTCGCCACCGTGTCCGGCGTGCATTGCGTTTCGGCGATCTTCTGGACGCGGCAGATCAGCTTCGCCGCGGACACCAGGGGGTCGTGGCGCAGATCCATGGGGGTGGACCCGGCGTGGTTAGATTCACCGGAGACGGTGATCCGCACGGTGATCATGCCGGCGATGGCCTGCACGATGCCCAGCTTCACCTGTTTCCGGTCCAGAACGATGCCCTGCTCAATGTGCAGCTCCATCATGGCGTGGACCTGTCCGGGCGTCAGATAACAGGAGGCGACGGCCTCGGGCCGCAAGCCGAAATCCCGCATGACCTGGGCACAGGACCGGCCATCCTCCGCCCGCAGCCGCTCCAGTCCGGCGAGATCCAGCTTGCCGGCAAGGCACTTGCTGCCCACCATGGTGGTGCCGAAATTGGAGCCTTCCTCCTCGGCGAACACCACCACGTCAATGCTTCTGGAGGGAACGATCCCATTTTCGGACAGCACGGAGACCGCCTCCAGCGCGCCGACAACGCCCACCAGGCCGTCGTACATCCCGCCGTTTCGCACGGAGTCCATGTGGGAGCCGACCCACAGCGGCGCCAGAGTGGGATCTGTCCCCTGATAGCGGGCACGGAGGTTGCCCACCGGGTCAACGCTGACCGAAAGCCCCAGTTTTTCACAGATGCTCAACAAATATTGCCGGGCTTTTTTATCATTTTCACCGAATGAAAACCGGGTCACGCCGTTTCCGGGGGTGTCGTTGTACTGGGAAAAGGCAGTGAGCCGTTCCGAGATCCGTTGGGCGGACACGGCCAGACCGGCGGCGCTTCGCAAAGACTGTTCCATAGGACGCTCCTTTCGTTTCGCAAATCTGCTCGCAAGGTATTTGATCCATTTTATCACTGAAAAGCGGCTGCGCAAAACAAAATTTCGATTTGTTCGTCAAATTCTGCGCAATCGCCAAAACAGACCTCGCGTTTACGGCGATTTGACGGAGCGGTCCAGCGTCTGACAGGTGATTTTTGCCGCGGCAGGGAAAGCGGTGTTCACAGCCGCTGATGGGTATTTCTGTGATTGGCCTGCGCCGTCAGCCATCCTGACTCTGCGGCAGGGAAAAAGAGATTTACATAAAAAAGAAAGGGGCTGCCCCGCTTCGACAGAATGTCGGGCCGGGATATGATACCATCATCCCAGGAAAACCCCTTGACAGCCGCTACTGCCGTACCAGGGCAGCGCCGGCAGATTATTGGACAAAAGGGGATCAAATTCGACAAAAGAGGGAATACTATGGAAATACGAGCAAAAGAGGCGGAGCGGGAGCTGCTGCTGGAATTTGCGGGCGAGATCGACCATCACGGCGCCAGAAACGCCCTGAAAGAAGTGGAAGCGGCCATTGACGCGGCTCTGCCCAGACTGCTGATCCTGGACCTGGCGGCCGTCACGTTTATGGACAGCTCCGGCATCGCGCTGCTGATGCGCTCTCAGCAGCGGATGCGGCTGCTGGAAGGCAGCGTGATCGTGCGGAACGTGCCCCGGCAGGCCCGCCGGGTCCTGGACGCCGCCGGCATTGGCCGGCTCATCACCATACAATGAACCACAGGAGGTTTACATAATGAAAACAAAGGCGAATAATGAAGTGACGCTGCAATTTCCCAGTCAGAGCAGCAACGAGGGCTTTGTCCGCTCCGCGGTGGCCTGCTTCGCGGCCCAACTGGACCCCACCCTCAACGAGTTGGAG
>CAZFJB010000214.1:0-2601 GCA_964519775.1 uncultured Oscillibacter sp. | reverse complement strand
CCATGGTGCGGTAGATCACGTCGGTGGCGCCCTCCACCAGACGGCCCTGGTCCGTATCCTCAATGCGGAGGATGAAGGTGCCGCCGGCATGGCGGGCAATGAGCCAGGTATACAGGGCGGTGCGCAGGTTGCCAACGTGCATATAGCCGGTGGGGGAGGGGGCAAAGCGGGTCCGGACCTTCCCCTTGGGAATGCGGGACTCCATGTCCTCGAAGAATTTCATATCAAGTGCCATGAACATACCTCCATGTGAAAATCATAATTACACAACTTACATTATCTTCATTTTCACCGGGAAAGTCAATAGACGGATTGCAATTTCCACCGGAGAATGGTATACTGTATCAGTTAAAATGCGCCTGAACGCGTAAATGCCCGTATCGGCTGAAAATAGAAGAAGCGAGGTACAGCAAAATGGAAAACACCGTACAGAAAAAGAGGATTTTGAGCGGCATCCAGCCCTCCGGCGACCTGACTCTGGGCTCCTACCTGGGGGCCATCCGCAACTGGGCGGCCCTGGCGGATGAATATGACTGCTATTACATGATGGCGGATCTGCACACCATCACCGTGCGGCAGGTGCCCGCGGAGCTGCGCCGCCATACCCTGACCCAACTGGCGGCCTATATCGCCAGCGGTCTGGACCCGGAGAAAAACGTGCTCTTTGTCCAGTCCCACGTTCCCGCCCACGCTCAGTTGGGCTGGGTGCTGGACTGCTACACCATGTTCGGCGAGCTCTCCCGCATGACCCAGTTCAAGGACAAGTCCGCTAAAAACGCGGACAACATCAATGCCGGCCTTTTCACCTATCCGGCGCTGATGGCGGCGGACATCCTGCTCTATCAGGCGGATCTGGTGCCGGTGGGGGGCGATCAGAAGCAGCATGTGGAGATCTGCCGGGACATCGCCACCCGCTTCAACGGGATCTACGGCGAGACCTTCAAGCTGCCGGACCCCTACATTCCCAAGGTGGGTGCCCGGATCATGAGTCTGGCTACCCCCACCAGCAAGATGAGCAAGTCCGACAAGGACCCCAACGGCTGCGTGTATATGCTGGAAAAGCCGGAGGATATCCTGCGGAAATTCAAAAAGGCCATGACGGACTCTGACGCCTGCGTCCGCTTTGACCCGGAGAACAAGCCCGGTGTCTCCAACCTGATGCAGATCTACGCCGCATCCACCGGCAAGACCTTTGAGGAGATCGAGAAGGAATTTGACGGCCAGGGCTACGGCACCTTCAAGACCGCCGTGGGCGAGGCTGTGGTAGAGCTGCTGCGGCCCATCCGGGAGGAGACGGAGCACCTGCTGGCGGACAAGGCGTATCTGGAGAGCGTGTACCGTGCCGGCGCGGAGAAGGCGGCCTATGTGGCTAACCGGACCCTCTCCAAGGTTTACAAAAAAGTGGGCTTTCTGGCCCGGTAACGGCGGAGGCGACTATGCGATTTGATACGCAGCTCATACGACCGGTGATGCTGGCGCTGCTAACGGCGCTGGTGGTCAGCTTTCTGATGACCCCGGTGGTCAAGAGCTTTGCCTATAAGGTGGGCGCCATCGATGTGCCCAAGGACGAGCGGCGGATGCACCATAAGCCCATCCCCCGGCTGGGCGGCCTGGCCATTTTCGCGGGCTTTATGGCCAGCATATTGCTGTTTGTGGACATCCGGCTGAATCCCCAGATGCAGAGCATCCTGCTGGGGGCGGTCATCATCGTGGTGCTGGGCGTGGTGGATGACATCATGGCCCTGCCCGCCAAGCTGAAATTCGTGGTGCAGATCGTGGCGGCCCTGATCCCGGCGCTCAACGGCGTGTCCATTCAGGCCCTGTCCAACCCCAACATTTTTTCACCCAATGCCTATTGGGTGCTGAACTGGCTGTCCATCCCCATTACGGTGCTGTGGATCGTGGGCATCACCAACGCGGTGAATCTGATCGACGGGCTGGACGGCCTTGCCAACGGCGTGTCGGCCATTTCCGCCGCCACGGTGCTGGTCATCGCCCTGATCTGCTCGGAAGCCCAGGTAGCCGTGGTGATGGCGGCGCTGGTGGGCGCCTGCGTGGGCTTTCTGCCCTATAACCTGAATCCCGCCAAGATGTTCATGGGTGATACCGGGGCCACGTTCCTGGGCTTTATCCTGGCCACCATGTCCATTCAGGGGCTGTTCAAATTCTACGCGGTCATCTCCTTCGCGGTGCCGTTTTTGATCCTGGGCCTGCCTATTTTCGACACGGCGTTTGCCATGATCCGCCGGATGGCCCATGGACAAAGCCCCATGCACGCGGACCGGGGCCATATCCATCACCGGCTCATCGACATGGGATTGAATCAGAAGCAGGCGGTGGCCACGCTGTATGTCATCTCCGGCATTCTGGGTCTCTCTGCCGTGGTGCTGACCACCGGCGGAGAGGAAAAGGCCATGCTGCTGCTGTTGGCGCTTTGCATCGTGGCGGTGGTGGCGGCCCGGGTGGTGTTCCCCAAGGAAGTGAAAGAGGAACTCCACGAGGAACTGGAAGAGCTGACCCACCACGAAAAACACGGCGAGGAGCCGAAGGAGGATACCTGATGGACAAGCTGCGGATCATGAGCGTCTTCGGCACCCGGCC
>CAZFJB010000213.1:0-2609 GCA_964519775.1 uncultured Oscillibacter sp. | reverse complement strand
CCGTTGTTCCGAATGGAGCCACCGCCTGCCACCAGCAGGACACGGCTGCCGCCAAAGCGGCGGACCAGGGTACCCACCTGGCTGGCCTCACCCTTGCCGAAGGCGAATAAGGTGGGCGCGTAGTGATTGAAATTGTTCATAAGTATCCTCCTTATAGAATTGCTGCCGAAGCATTTTGAATGTGAATATCAAGGGGTCAGGGTTTTGTAGATGGCCTCCGCACAGCGCATTCCATCCGCCGCGGCGGACAAAATACCGCCGGCCCATCCACCGCCCTCACCGCAAGGATACAGGCCCCGGATGGGGGACTGGCAGGTATCGTCCCGCGGAAGGCGCACCGGGGAGGAGCTGCGGCTCTCCACGGCGGTCAGCACCGCGTCAGGCTGGTCATAGCCCCGCAACTTTTGCCCCAGAATGGGCAGAGCCTCCGCGATGGATTCTGCCACAAAGGATGGCAGGCAGTCCCAAAGGTTCGTCCACGTAACGCCGGGGCGGTAGCTGGGGACGACCCGGCCTGGGGCAGTAGAGGGGCGCTTGTTCAGAAAATCCTCCACCCGCTGGGCAGGGGCCAGATAGCCGCCGCCACCGGCGTGGAAGGCAGCCTCCTCCAGCCGCCGCTGGAATACGATGCCTGCCAGGGGATCCTCTCCGCCAAAATCCGCCGGGGTGACATTCACCAGCAGGGCACCGTTGATATTCTCCTTGTCCCGGGCAAATTCGCTCATGCCGTTGGTCACCACCCGGCCCTCTTCCGAGGCGGCGGCGACCACCTCGCCGCCGGGGCAGACGCAGAAGGAGAACACGCCCCGGCCATTGGGGAGATGACAGCTTAATTTGTAGGTAGAAGCCGGGAGCCCGGGGTGGCCGGCGTATTGCTTATACTGGGCGGCGTCACAGTCGGATTGCCGCTGCTCGACGCGCACGCCCACGGCAAAGGGCTTGGCCTCCATAGGCACGCCCCGGCTGTGGAGCATTTCAAAGGTGTCCCGGGCGGAATGGCCGGGGGCCAGCAAAAGCTGGCGGCAGGGCAGCGTATACGATCCCTCCGGCCCGGTGACGGTGACGGCAGTCAACGCGCCGTCCCGGATGCCCAGATCTGTGAGCTGGCTCTCAAAGCGAATGTCCGCACCCAGGTCCAGCAGCTCCTGCCGCAGATTTTTCAGGGCGATGTGGAGATAGTCGGTGCCCACGTGGGGCTTGGCGTCGTAAAGGATCTCCTCCGGCGCGCCGCAGCGGACCAGCTCCTCCAAAATGAAGCGGTGGCGGGGGTCTTTGGTGCCGGTGTTCAGCTTACCGTCAGAAAAGGCGCCGGCGCCGCCCTCGCCGAACTGGACATTGCTGGTGAGATCAAGGGAACCGGTGGACCAGAAGCGCTCCACGTCCAGGGTGCGCGCCTCCACCTTCCGGCCCCGCTCCAGCAGAATGGGCCGGGCACCGGTCCGGGCCAGCACCAGGGCCGCGAAGAGGCCCGCCGGACCGGCTCCCACCACGATGGGCGGGATCTCCGGTGGAGCGATGGGGCTGGGCAGCGTGTAGACCGGGCCGGGGACCGCCCGGGAGACACGCTTGTCCCGGCAGCGGCGCAGCAGCGCCCCCTCGTTTTCAACGTCTGCCTCCACGGTGCAGACCCAGTGGACGCCGTCCCGGGCATCGATACTGCGGCGGAGAAGGCGCAGGGATCTGAGCTGTTTGTTTTGGGCCCGCAGGATCCGCAGAACTTCAATGCGCAGGGCATCCGAACTGCTGCCGGGGACAAGTTTGATCTGTTCAATGCGCAGCATGGCAGAGGCTCCGTTCGTATAGAATAGTAAGATGATTTTATCACAACTGCGGCAGTCTCCGCAAGGTTCATAAACACTTAAAAAAAATTTCAGACAGTTTTAAGATTCCGGGGCTATACTACAGGCAAAGGTAAGGAAGTCAGGGCGGCGCCGTCAGGCGGCCGCGTTTCAAGGAGGTTTGACTTATGTATAACGATGAGAACAATCTGTATCACTACACCTACCGCAAGGACGGCACGGAACCGGGCCAGCGCTATGACGCCCGGCAGCCCGGTGTGGACGACCAGATCAACCAGTATCGCCAGCAGCAGGCCCAACAGGCCCAGCAGCGATCCCAGCAGGACCAAACCGGCTGGCAGAGCCAGCCCCAGCAGCCGCGGACGCAATGGCAGCCCTCCGGCGGACAGCAGACCCAGTGGCAGCCCTCCGGCGGGCAGACGCCCCCCAAGGCGAAGAAAGACCGCCTGGGACTGAAGATCGCGGCGCTGGCGCTGGTGTGTGCCCTGCTGGGCGGTCTGGCCGGCGGCGGCGCGGTGTATTTCGCGGGCCGCGGTGGCAGCGAGACGGCGGAGATCGCGGTCTCCGACCGGCGGCCCACGGAGGTCAAGCTGAAAACCGTGGACGGCAAGAACGCCATGACCGACGCGGAGCTGTATGCCGCCAATGTCAACAGTGTGGTGTCCATCAACATCACCGCTACCTCTGACCCCAATTTCTTCGGCCAGACTACTCAGACCAGCGGCGCCGGTTCCGGCTTTATCCTGACGACGGATGGCTACATCGTCACCAACTACCATGTGGTGGGGGACGCGGACACCGTGAAGGTGA
>CAZFJB010000212.1:0-2611 GCA_964519775.1 uncultured Oscillibacter sp. | reverse complement strand
TCCAAGTCCACCCATGTGCTGATGTTCAACGGCAGCCGCTTTGACCGCCTCTCCGCCGAAACGGGCGTGACGTATGAAGACCTTTCCACCTGGGAGGGGCTGTATGACGCCGCTGCCACGTTCTATGACTGGTCGGACGGCGAGGTTTTCTGCGCCATGGACTACCCCATCCGGGCGGTGGAGCTGAACGCCATGGAGCATGGCGCGCAGGGCTTCTACACCGAGGACGGCTGGTATGATTTCAGCAATCCCATTTTCAAGGAGAGTTGGATGCAGTTCGCCCGCTCACTCGCGCAGGGGCACATTCAGGTCGCCGACCTCTACTCCAACACCCAGGTGATGACCGGGGACGCCTTGTGCGGCCTCGGCTCCTGCGCGGCGATCCTCTATTATAATGACACGGTTTCCTATGCCGACGGTACCAGCGAACCCATGGATCTTCACGCACTGCCCATGCCCCAAACTCTGGGCAGTGAACCCTTGATGACCCAGGCGGGCGTGGGCATCGCCGCCTGCAAGACCACCGACCAGAAAGCGGAGGCCGCGGCGCTGTTCGTGAACTGGCTGACGGAGCCGGAGCGCAATTTGAAATTTGTGGCGGACACCGGCTATATGCCTGTCCGTATCGGCGCGTTTGAGGGCATTGATCTCGACACCTATGAGTTTCCCGAGGAGAGCTATGTCGCTCTCTATTCCGCTCTGAAGGATGCGCAGGAGCGCTACACGCCGGTGTCTGAGCCCAACTTCGCCGGCTATTACGACAGCATTTACACCCTTTACGACGGCCTGCGCCAGATGCAGAAGGAACTGCCCGCCCGCGCTGCCGCGGGCGAGGATGTGGAAGCGCTGGCCGCGGAAACCTGGGACTTCTTCCGCGGTATTCGGTAAGAATAAGACTTTAACGGGAAGGTGAGGAACATGGGGCGTATGCCAAATTTCAAAGCGCGGCGGCGCTCTATGCGCCATCGACTTGGCTGGCATATGGCGGTTTTTGCCGCGCTCCTCATCGCGGTGGTGTGTATTGGGCTTTTTTCCTTTGGGCGGCTCAGCAGTCCCAAGGCGGAGATCACCCGCGCGCTGCACACCCAGATGAACTTCTTCCGGGACGATATGCGCTCTCTGTGGCAGAATGTAGGGACCTCCGCCGTCCATCTTTCCGAGGATATGACGGATATCTTGGAGGACTGCCTCGCCGAAAGCGGCGTGGGTTTTGATGCTCTCACCGGCGACCTTGATACGCTCACCGCCATTGAGGACGCCATGCTGGATCCCCTCTGCCAGTACATCCGCCAGACCCGCTGTTCCGGCGCATTCGTGATCCTCGATGCCGCCATGCGGACGGACAGCGAGCCCGATGTCCGCAGCGGATTGTGTATCCAGAAGAACAACGCCGAGCGCACCGGAAATGAATTGCTGCTCTTCCGGGGAATGTCCGGCGTCAGCAAGGCCCATGGTGTCATGCCCCACCGGAAGTGGCAGCAGGAGTTCCGCACAACGCGGTTTCCAAACTATGACGAGTGCCTCAGCGCGGCGACTGACTCCCTTTGGAATGCCTGCCGCATTACCGATCTTATCACCCTCCACGGCACTTCGGAGCGCGCCATTTTTCTAACGGCTCCCATGAAGGACGCGGATGGCACGGTGTATGGTATCTGTGGTTTTTCAGTCAATCAGACCTATTTTGGGGCGCATTTCGAGCAGCCCTCGAATTTCAGCCGTCTTGCCTGCCTTCTGACATCAGACACCGGGAAAACGCTGGATGTGGACGCGGGGCTGGTGACATACACCCAGGATGGCTCCTGCACATTGCCGGACGGCCTGCTCTCGGTCCGCGAGTTGAACAGCGGGATCTTGCTCTTCTCCGGCGGCGGCTATGAATTTGTGGGAGAAATGGAACAGATCACCTTTGCCAATGGCGACGATACCGGTCACACGCTGGCGGTCCTCATCCCCAAGGAGGATTATGACCGCACAGTGCTGGGCGGCATGGCGCAGACGGCGCTGTTTGCCTTCCTGCTGACCTTTTTCGCGGTGGTCTGCTGCCTTTACTTCGCCCGCCGCTTCCTTAAGCCAGTCTACGAGGACATGAAGCGCTTGCAGACGGAGGCGCCGGACATCGAGATGACCTTTGACGATTTCGCGCCGCTGAGTACGGCCTTCACCACGCTGGCAGTCGAGAAGGAATCGCTGCAAAGCCAGTTTGCCGAAACGCAGAGCCAGTTGGAGACCATTCAGGCGGACGCGAAGCATCTGGCGACCCGGCGGCGGGGCGAACTGGACCCGGCAGACTACGAGATGTTCCTGCAGGAATACCGAAAGCTGACAGATAAGCAGCGCCTCATTATCAACGACATGGTGGACGGCCTTTCCCCGCAGGAATCCGCTGACCATTTGAAGTATCAAAAAAGCACGGTCTACTCCTACCGGCGGGATATTTACGACCGGCTGCACATCACCGGCAAGGATAAGCTCCAGCAGCTGCGGCTGTGCATAGCCCTTCTGCGGCAGGAGGAGCAGTAACCGGTTCTCCGCAAAAACAAAAACATAAGCAAAGGCGGGAACATCGTTGCGGATGTTCCCGCCTTTGTCTATCAAAGCACATTTCAATAGA
>CAZFJB010000211.1:0-2630 GCA_964519775.1 uncultured Oscillibacter sp. | reverse complement strand
GCCACCTTGCCAAGGTGGAGGTAGCGAGTTCGAGCCTCGTAGCCCGCTCCAAAAAGAAACACCACCCATTGGGTGGTGTTTCTTTTTGGAGCTTACGCTTTTGCCTACCGGCAAAAGCGTTTTTTATTGAAACCGTGCGGGAAACCTCTGATAGGTTTCCCGCACACACCCTTCCTTCCGAAAGGGGCGATTTTGAACAATGGGGTTAGGATGCGATCGCAAGGATGTCGCCCACTGCGAATACAGGGGAAAAGGCGCGGGGTCTCAAAAGGTTTAAACGCTTTTTAGATATTCCACAACGGTCGATTCTGTTTGTATTTATGGGAGGACCATGATATAATAGCCGCATTGCGGCTATGGTACAATAGTCGCTGACTATGACGCCATGAAAAATGCAAGAACCCTTGTGGCCATGGTATCATGACCGCAATGTGTGACTTTCTTAAAATCGGCCTGGAGGTCTACTTATGAAAACCCGGAACACCATCACCTATGAACTGGCCCGCATTGCGGCGCCCCTTGTGATGGGCAGCATTTTGCAGCAGCTTTACAATGCGGCGGACTCCATCATCATCGGGCGCTTTTTGGGTGAGAACGCCTTCGCCGCCACCGGCGTAGCCGGCACACTGATGAATCTCTTCATCTTCGTTTTGAGCGGCTGCTGTACCGGCGTTTCCATCATTCTGGCCCAGCTATACGGCAAACAGGAGCACGGAGAATATCGCCAGGAATTTTTCATCGCTACGGTGGCGGGACTGAGTCTGGCAGTGGTCCTCAGCGCTGTCGGGTCGGTATTCCTTACCCCTATCCTCCGGCTTTTGCAGACGCCGGAGGAACTGTTAGGCTATGCCAGGGCTTACCTTCTGGTGATCCTGCTGGGCATCCCCATTACATTTTTATATAACCTGTTCGCGGCGGTGCTGCGGTCCATCGGCAACACCCGGGCCGCTCTGATCTTTCTGATCGTGGCGGTCATTGGGAACGTGGGAATGGACTGCCTGTTTATCGTTATGTTCCAAATGGGCGTTGCCGGGGCGGCCTGGGCGACCATCCTGGCCCAGCTTCTCTCCGCCGTGCTTTGCTTTTTCTACATACGGCGAACCATCCCCCATCTGCTCTTTGGCCGTCAGGACATGAAAATGGATGGCCGGCTGCTGAAAAAGACAGCCCACTTCGGCTTGGTCTCGGCCTTGCAGCAGTCCAGCCTTTATATCGGCAAGCTACTGGTGGTGGGACGGGTCAATCAACTGGGTACCGCCTCTGTTGCCGCCTATACCGCCACCATGCGGATCGAGGGCTTTTTGAACACCCTGGGTGACGGCGGCGCCACGGCCTCCTCCGTGCTGGTCGCCCAGAATTACGGCAGAGGGGACCGGGCCAGCATCCGCCGGATCCACGGTGTCAGCCTGCGGATGCACATTACGGTGGGGCTATTCTCCTCGGCGCTGATGTTCGCCGCGGCGGCTCCGGCTTCCCGCCTGTTTTTGCCGGACGGCGGTGCGGAGACCATCCGGCTCTGTGTTTCCTATCTTCGGTGCGTTGCTGTCTTCTATGTGCTGAACTTCATCGGCTTTGCCTTTAACGGCTATTTCCGGGGCATCGGGCGGGTCAGCGTGCCCACCATGGGCTCCACCCTCCACATCTCCCTGCGGGTGATCCTGACTTACGCCCTGGCTGCCCGTATGGACATCACAGCGGTGGCTCTGGCTACCGGACTGGGTTGGATCTCCGTTGTGATCTTTGACAGCGTCTGCTATGCCCGCTCCATCCGCTCCGGCGACCTGGAACCGGCAGCGTGACCCCAAAAGTAACGAAAAA
The DNA here is from genome assembly GCA_964519775.1 of uncultured Oscillibacter sp. GTDB lineage: Bacteria > Bacillota > Clostridia > Oscillospirales > Oscillospiraceae > Oscillibacter. The sequence goes on along the minus strand of CAZFJB010000211.1, from coordinate 812 downwards.
CCGCCTCCTGTCGCTGACAGGAGGCGGTTTTTTATCCGTTTAGTTTTCCTTTGACTGCTTCTGGAGCCAGTCCTTGCCTTCCGTGAAGCGGGAGACGATGAAGCTGACCACATAGTCGCCGGCGGAGTTGATCATGGTGGCGGGGGGGTCCACCAGATTGCCGATGGCCACCAGAATGGGGAAGGCCAGCTCCATCTGGTTGGGGAAGAAGATGGAGCAGATGATATACTCGCCAATGTAGCCGCCGCCGGGAACGCCGCTCATGCCCACAGAGGACAGCACTGCCACCAGCACGATGAAGGGAAGCTGGCCCCAGCTCAATTCCTGACCGAACACACCCAGCACGAAGGCGATTTTCAAAACGCAGCTAAAGCAGGAACCGTCCATGTGCATGGTGGCGCCCAGGGGAATGACCATACCGGCCACGTCCTTGTTGATGCCGGTCTCGGCGGCCTCCTCCAGGTTGGTGGGGATGGTAGCCACAGAGGAGCAGGTGCCCAGAGACACGATGGCGGGACGGGCGATGTGCTTGAACATGACGCCGACAGCGCCCTTGCCGCCACCGAACCAGGCGAACAGGGGGAAGGCGGTGAACAGGTAGATGAAGCACAGGGGATAGTAGACGATCATGGCACGGCCATAGCCCGCAGCCACGTCGGCACCGTAAGTTGCCACCAGATCGGCGAAGATGGCGAAGAAGGCGATGGGAGCGTAGTAGGTGATGATCTGGACGAACTTCATCATCACGTCAGAAAGTCCCAGCAGCCACTTGCCCACGGCGGAGTCCTTGCCGCCGGTCATCTGCACGGAGA
>CAZFJB010000210.1:0-2654 GCA_964519775.1 uncultured Oscillibacter sp. | reverse complement strand
GCATTGTACCGTCTGACGCCTGTATCAACGAAGTGTCCTTATGTTACACTACCCACGTTGTGGAGCCCAGGTATCCGGCGGCAGTGGATCGGTATGTGGATCTGGGGCGGTTTTACGACCTCTCCGCGGCCAAGGCCCAGACCGGGGAGGTGAAGCGGCACACCCACGACTACAAGGCCGCCTACCAGCGGGCTTACCGCTGTCTGCGGGCGGCCAGAGAGGTAGAGGCGGATACGCTGGCGGAGGCGTGGGCTGCATTCGACACCCGGCGGGCGGCCCGGCGGATCTCCGGTATCATGGCCAGGGAACTGCGGGGGCGGGGCAGCGGCAGTGGAAAGATCACCCGGCGGTTTTTGGGCTGCGTCACCTGGCAGGGGCCGGTCTGGCGCTTTGACAGTGTAGACACCCTCTGCCCCAGGGTCTATGAGCTGGCAGACAGCTATGAGCTCTCCGGGGAGCTGCTGGCGGCGATTCGGGAGGAGGCCATCCGGCGGAAATTTGATGTTATCGCTTGTGTGGCCCCGGAGGACCCGGCACGGATGGAGCATCTGCTGATCCCGGAGCTGGGGCTGGCCTTCGTCACCTCCCGGCCGGGCATGGCGTATCCGGGGAAGCCCTACCGCCGGGTGCGGCTGGATGCGCTGACCCATCTGGAGAACAAGGGGCAGCTCCGGCTCCGTGCCCGGATGGCGGGAACACTGCGAGAGGAGGGGATCGCCGCCCTGGGCGAGGCCAAGGCGGCCCACGACCGGCTGGAGCGGGTCTACAACCCCTATGTGGATTTCGAGGGGGTTCGGGCTCAGGCAGCCCTGGAGGCAGGCCGCCTGTTAAGCTGGATAAAGTGATATAATAGATGCAAGAAACCCCCAGGCCGTCACCGGCCTGGGGGTTTGAGGTTTTATGGTATCCATTATCCGAGTGCCTGGGTTTCCCAGCGTGCCATGAACGACAACTGCTCCGGCGTATGGAGCCAGTGCTCACCGCCGGCGTAGAGCGTCAAGCGGCAGGCGTTGGCCGAGACGAAGCGATTGATGACCGCACGGGGGATCAGGGTGTCGCTGGTGGCGTATAGAACGGCGGTGTTGGGACAGAGGGCGCGGACAGGATGGGCCCTGGCCCAGCGGAGATAGTCCCAGGAGAGGACTTGACCGGACTCTGTGGGAATTTCACCCTCCCGCCGGAGACGTTCTTCCGTCACACCGGACTGCCGCATCAGATCGGCGATCATATCCTCCATGTCCAGGAGGGGAGAGGAGAGCAGACAATTTTCCACCGGCTCACCGGAAAACGCCAAAAGCGAAAAATACGCACCGATGCTGACGGCTCGGAGGGCGATGTGCTCCCAACGCGCTTTGGCATACGCCATCACAGTCCGCAGCTCCGGGATCACCTCCCAGGGAAGCAGACGGGCGGTGTCCTGACGACCGCCGTGCTCCGGGAGGTCGATCCCCAGCACCTGCCAGCCAAGAGGGGAGACGACCTCCGCGAAGCGGGCAGCCTCTTCCTTACAGCCGTACTGACCGTGGACATACAGAAAGACCTGATCCGATGCCGCGCCATAGAGAGCGGCGGGAACAGAATCGATGAAAAATGTCTCCATGGATCAAAATTCAGTTCAGGAAATCCTTCAACTTTTTGGAGCGGCTGGGGTGACGCAGCTTGCGCAGGGCCTTGGCCTCGATCTGGCGGATACGTTCCCGGGTGACGTTGAACTCCTTGCCCACTTCCTCCAGGGTGCGGGTGCGGCCATCTTCAATGCCGAAGCGGAGCTTGAGCACCTTTTCCTCACGGGGCGTCAGGGTGGAGAGGACATCCATGAGCTGCTCCTTCAGCAGGGTGAAGCTGGCGGCCTCAGAAGGCTCGCTGGCGCCCTCGTCAGGGATGAAGTCGCCCAGGTGAGAATCCTCTTCCTCGCCGATAGGCGTCTCCAGAGAGACGGGCTCCTGGGCGATCTTCAGGATCTCCCGGACCTTGTCCACCGGCATATTCATCTCAGCGGCGATCTCATTGGGAGAGGGGTCGTGGCCCAGCTCCTGCAAAAGCTGACGGCTGACACGGATGACCTTATTGATAGTCTCCACCATGTGGACAGGGATACGGATGGTCCGGGCCTGGTCGGCGATGGCCCGGGTGATGGCCTGGCGGATCCACCAGGTGGCGTAGGTGGAGAACTTGTAGCCCTTGGTGTAGTCGAACTTTTCCACGGCCTTGATCAGGCCCAGGTTGCCCTCCTGGATCAGGTCCAGGAACAACATTCCCCGGCCCACATACCGCTTGGCGATGGAGACCACCAAACGGAGGTTGGCCTCCGCCAGCTTCTGCTTGGCCTTTTCACCGGCCTTGAGATCTGCCTTCCAGGCAGTGATCTCCGCATCGGTGGCAGTGACAGGCTCACCGGCAGCCTTCTGATCCTCGACCTCTGCCAGTTTTTCACTTGCTTCGGCGCCCCGGCTCATAGCCTGGGCCAGGGCGATCTCCTCATCCGGGCTCAGCAGAGGGACCTTGCCGATCTCCTTGAGGTACATACGGACAGGATCGTCAATGGAGAAGTTGCCCACCAGGGAATTGGGGTCTACCAGCTCCTCTTCCTCCACGTCGGCGATCTCCTCGGCGGCGGGCTCATCGTCCGGCAGTTCCGGCAGCAGGTCCTCTTC
>CAZFJB010000209.1:0-2663 GCA_964519775.1 uncultured Oscillibacter sp. | reverse complement strand
GCGACGCTTACGACGAGGAGGTCGTGGGTCAGGACAAGAAGGGCAACGACGATGTGCGTGTGGTCATGCACTTCCACCCCGCTCTGGCGCCCTTCAAGGCGGCCATTCTGCCCCTTTCCAAGAAGGAAGTTCTTGCCGGCCCCGCCATGGAGCTGTATCAGGAGCTGAGTAAGGACTTCATGGTGGACTACGACGAGACCGGCTCCATCGGCAAGCGCTATCGCCGGCAGGATGAGATCGGCACGCCCTTCTGCATCACGGTGGACTTTGAGACCGTGGGCGATGAGAATACCCCTGCCGACCACTGCGTGACCATCCGGGAGCGTGACTCCATGGAGCAGGTGCGTATCCCCATGGATCAGGTCAAGGCGTATCTTGAGGAGAGAGTACGGTTCTGAGCCGTGTCAGATCCCCGCGCCCGCGGCGCTGCCGCGGGCGCTGATTCCGTTTTCCCGCGTTCAGGGAGGGTGGAGCACCCACCCATTTTCTGGAGGAACTGTTTTGAGAAAGAGAAGATCCAGGCAACCTTTGGGGCCACAATGGCTGCGGTGGTCGCTGTTTACCGCCGGAGCGCTGTGCATGGGAGCGGCCATTGCCATATCCGTGCTGTATATCAATTATGGGTCCAGAGGGAGCCTGGAAGCGTGGGCGGACAAATACCCCACCTATCTGCTGCTGACCGCTCTTTTGTACGCGCTGGCGGTTTTTACAGTCGGCGCGGCGCTGGGCCGGCTGTGGCTCGGCGGAGCGCTGACAGGCATGGCGGCGCTGACCGTTTCCATGGTGGACTATTTTAAAACGGCCATCAACGGAACACCGCTGACCCTGGCGGATTTTGGTCTTGCCACCCAACTGGGAGAGGTGGCAGGGGTGGCCGGTGATCTGACGCCGCCAAGGCAGTTTTGGAAGGCGCTGGCATTGGTGCTGCTGTGCGTGGCGGCGCTGCTGATCCTGCAGCGGCTGACCGTGCTGAAGGGCCGCGCCAGATTTCTCAGCGCCGCGCTGGCGCTGAATTTGCTCATCGGCGTGTTGTCCCCGTCGTGCTCCGCATGGATCGGAAGCGTCTTTTCCGTGGACGTTTACGCGCGGATGCCCGCCGCCACCAATAACAACCAGTATGGACTCACGCTGGCCTTATGGCGGGATAGCGTGATGCAAACCACGCCGGAGCCAACGGGCTACAGTGAGCGCTATATGCGCCAGGTGCTGGAGCGTGTTGACGAGTTGCTGGAGCAAAAGACTTCCGGAGAGGATGGTACTGCACGACCGAATGTGATCATGGTACTGTCTGAGGCCTTTTTTGACATGACCCGTCTGCCGGATCTCACCTGGGAGCGTGATCCTTTGGAGCATTACCATATGCTGGAGGAGGAGAGCGTCAGCGGCGCCTTTTTCACCCACTATTTGGGGTATGGCACGGGGTACATTGAAATGGCCATGCAATACGGTGTGGATTCCCATGATTTTGGGAGCAGCACCAACATTTGCTTTTTAGAGGACAAGCAGTATGAGCTTTTTGACGCGCTGCCGGAGCAGTTCACACGGCAGGGCGACTATCGCGCGGAAATGCTCCACGCCTACAATGACAGTCTCTATAACCGGACCGTCACCTACCCGATGCTGGGCTATGAACAGCTTTATTTTTCTTCGGATATGCAGGAGCTGGGGTTTGAATGGAGTGGCGGTCCCTACGGCGGCTATTATCTGAAAGACGCCTATACCTACCGCGCCGCGCTGGAGCGGATGCAAGCCATCAATGAAGAGGGTGAGCGGGCATTCCTCTTTGTCATCACCATGGAAAATCACCAGCCCTTCGACCCGGAGAAATTTGACGGCGTGTGTCAGATCGGGACGGAGAGCAGCGTATTGGATGACGGAGACATGGCCATTGCCCGGGTCATGGTGGAGGGTATTACCCGGGCCGATCAGGCGCTGGGTGAGCTAACGGAGGCGCTGCGCCAGAGTGACGAGCCAACGGTCCTGGTGTTTTTCGGCGACCACCGCCCCAATCTGTTTTTGACGAACGGGGACACCATTTATACCCGCTATGGTCTCAGCCCCTCCAACGACACCTCTGCCTGGACGGCGGAGCAGGTGGCGGAGCTGTATTCCACGGACTATCTCATCTGGGCCAATGACGCCGCCCTTCTTGGCGCGCAGGCGGGCACACGCCAGGACAGCAGCATTACCGCCATCGGCCCGAAGCTGCTGGAGCTGCTGGGTGCGGAGACCTCCCGCTACTGGGGGCTGCTGGGACTGGTGAGCGATGAGATTCTGATGGATCACGAGCTTTACTTTGTGGACAGTGAGAGCCGTGTATTCCCCAGCGCCGAAGCCGCCGGCCTGACAGAGTTTCAGCGGGAACTGCTGGAGCTGCGCCAGGCGGTGATCTATGACGCGTTTTACGGCCAGCAGTACATCACCGCGGAAATGAATCTGCCTGCCGGAACGTAAGGCTTTTTAAACAGTGCTTTTTTGAAAAAAGATCGTGATGATCTTTGTTTTTGGAATGAGCGTATGGAATGAAAGCAACGATCCCATCCAACATTCTGGCTCGGATGGTCAAATGTTAAATTCTGCCGGGGAGGGGCCGACACCTCCCCGATCCACGAAAGAAGGGGTTCCATGGAAGAGGAACACAAGCTACGGGCGCACCTTTGCAT
>CAZFJB010000208.1:0-2693 GCA_964519775.1 uncultured Oscillibacter sp. | reverse complement strand
GTATAACATGGTACGGGCCATCACCGGCACCGTACTGTACGCGGCGGAGGGCAAGTTCCTGCCCGAGGACATCCCGGCGATTTTAGAGAGCCGGGACCGGACCCTGGCGGGGCCTACGGTGCCCCCCGGCGGACTGTATTTAACGAGACTTTGGTATGAGGATGAGCGGCTCAATGGCTGATACGACAAGGAATATCTGGAATGACCGTGACGGGGCCAGAGAGGCACCGAAGAAGCGGCATATCTTCCGCAATTTCCTGATTTTTCTGCTGGTGCTTGTCGCTGTGCTGGGCATCGTTCTGGCGGCGGCCTGGCGGGATGGCACCGGCTTTGACGCTCTGCGCCGCTATGTGGCCTATGGCAATACCGGGACAGGCGGGGAGACGGCGGGCTATCGTTATGACACCGATACTACCAGCCGTTTCGCTCAGGTGGGAGACAATGGGCTGGCGATCCTGTCAGACACCGCCATCCGCCTTCTGGGCGGGGACGGCGGTGAGATCTGGAGCGATCATGTGCAGATGAGCGCACCGGCACTGGCCCAGGGCGGCGGCAGGACCGTGGCCTACGACGTGGGGGGGACGGCCCTCTATGTGCTGGATGAGAGCGGTGTGTTGCTGCGTCTCGACACCCAGGCCCCCATCATCTCGGCCAATCTCAATGGCTCCGGTATGTTGGCGGTGACCACCCAGGCGAGCGGAACAAAGGGCCATGTGGATGTTTACGGCGCCGGGGTGGAGAAGCGCTTCAGCCTGGATGCCCACCGCCGCTTTTTGGCGGATGCCTGCGTTACGGAGGATGGGAAATTCCTGGCGGCAGTGACCATGGGCCAGGAGAACAGCGTGTTTGTCAGCAACGTGGTGATCTACGACCTGACCCGGGAGGACCCTGTGGCAGAGTACCGCGTGCATGATGGGCTGACCGTGGCCATGGCCGGACAGGGGGAGCAGATCCTGACGGTGTGCGACACCTGCCTGACAGCGGGGACCATCGCCGGTAAGGTCACAGGGAGCTATGATTACGCCAGTGAATTTCTGCGGGAATACGACCTGGGCGGCGATGATTTCGCGGTCTTGCTGCTCAACCGCTATCAGTCCGGCAGCGTGGGGCGGCTGGTGAGCGTCAGCTCTGAAGGGGCGGAGATCGCCAGTCTGGATCTTTCAGAGGAAGTGCGGTCCCTCTCCGCCAACGGGCGGTATCTCTCTGTGCTGTACGCCGACCGGCTGGTGGTCTACAACCGGGAATTGCAGGTCTACGCCACTTTGTACGGCCCGGAGCGTGTCCGCTCTGTGCTGACCAGGGAAGACGGCTCGGTCCTGATGATCTCCGCTGACTCCGCGGAGCTGTTTTTACCATAAATGCCGAAAATTACAGGGATGTTTACAAATTGTTTTCAGAATGAAAGGTAGGCAAGCGGGATGACACCTGCTATAATCATTGATATCATTATCGCGGTGGTCTTGCTGGCCGCAGTGGCGCGAGGCTGGTGGCGGGGACTGTTTTACTCCCTGGCCGCCGTCGCGGTCATGATCCTGGCCCTGATCGGGGCCAACATCGGGGCCAGGACCCTCTCTCAGCCTGTGGCAGACTGGGTGACACCCCAGATCGAAGCGCGAATCGTCGAAAAGGTGGAAGACGCGCTGAAAGAGAAGGGCCAGCAGCAGGAGGAGACCCTTTGGGAGCAGATGCCCCAGCAGCTCCAGGATCTGATGGATCGCTTCGGCCTTTCCGACAAGCTGCGGGAGACGCTGGACCGGGAGACGGCGGAGGGCATCACCGCTGCCGGAAACGCCATCGCCGGGGCAGTGGCCCGGGAGATGGTGGAGAGCGTTGTGTTCGCGGTGCTGTATCTGCTGCTTTTCATTGTGCTGTTGATGTTGCTGCGCCTGGTGGTTTTCAGCGTCAATCTCATTTTGCGCCTGCCGGTGCTGGGCAGTGTCAACGCTCTGGGCGGCTGCCTGTTCGGATTGGCGGAGGGGATGCTGCTGGTGTGGCTGGCCTTGTGGCTGCTGCCCCATTTCGGCGTCGCGCTGCCCACGGAGGGCACGCTTTTACTGCGCTTTTTTTCAACAGTCGGTCCCCTGGACCTGCTGATGTCTATATGATCAATCCCGTCTGAGGCCCTGTTGGCCATGAAAAGGACGGTACGGAGGTAACTATGCAGCCAACACTTTGTTCCAGATGCAAAAAGAATATCGCCACGGTGTTTATCACCCGAATGGAGGGGGAGCAGACCATCAACGAGGGCCTGTGCCTCAAGTGCGCCAAGAGCCTGGGGCTGCCCCAGGTGAATGATATGATGCAGCGGATGGGCATTACCGATGAGGATCTGGATAACCTGAACAATGAGATGATGCAGGCCATGGATTCCATCGAAAACGTGGCGGATCTCCCCGGCGGGGAGGAGGATGATGAGGAAGCGGGCAAAACGGCCACCTTCCCCTTCCTGAACCGCCTGTTCAACAACAGTGGAGAACCGGCTCCCAAGGCGGAGGAGCCCGCTGAGGACACCGGCCGCCAGAAGAAAGAGGGCAAGCCCAGCGGCAAACGGAAGTTTTTGGAGGGCTATTGTATCTCCCTGAACCGCAAGGCCAAAGAGGGCAAGCTGGACCCGGTCATCGGCCGGGCGGAGGAGATCGAGCGGGTCATTCAGATCCTGAACCGCCGCCAGAAGAACAATCCCTGTCTCATCG
>CAZFJB010000207.1:0-2736 GCA_964519775.1 uncultured Oscillibacter sp. | reverse complement strand
CCCAGCCGTCGGTCTTGACACTGCGCCAGGACTCGGTGAAGCGCATGAACTTCTCCTCGCCATCGTTCCAGCGGGCAACAGGGACCATAACGGCCATGTACTTCTCGCCCTCCTGGAGCTTGGTCTCGTTGTAAACGGTCTGGGTCTGGTTGTAGTCATAGTGCATGAAGCCCAGGTCATTTTCCAGCATGGAGGCGGTGTTCTCCTCGGACATATCCACGAAGGACTTGGAGATCAGGCCCTCAGCAACCATTGCGTTCATGCGCTCCAGAGCTTCGTAGGTAGCGGACTCCTGACGGGCGTCATGGAGCTTGCCGTCGGTGCCAACGTACAGGTAATCCTGACGGGACTCCAGGCCACGGACACCGAACAGGGTACCGGCGAAGCGGAACATATCCACGCGGCGCTGGTTGTTGTTGTCCTCACGGGAGAACAGGCCCTGGATGGAATCGGTGCCATTGAGGGTGGGTGCGTTGGCAACCACGCAGCGCAGCAGAGCAACCAGCTCGTCAGCGTCCCAGGCAGCGTTCTGGCCCACGAACAGGTTGGAACGGGTGGTGCCGTAGTAGCCGTTGTAGGCGGTGTCGATGTAGGTACGGAGCATGTTGACGGCGGCAACGCCATCCAGGCTGCCAGCCTCGTTCATGGCGGCGACAATGTTACCAGCAGCGTCGTAGTCCTTGGTGACAGACTCAACAGTGGTGCCGTCCAGGGTGACAACGTCAACGGCGACCTTACCCTCGGTGGGCATGTAGGGCTCATAAACGGCGGCAGCCAGCTTGCCGCTCTTCTCGGCGGTGAACTCACCCTCGCCGTCCAGCAGCTTCTCGACCCAGTCCACACGCATCAGAGGCATACGCTCGATGTCGTTGACACCGTCGAAATAGGGGGAGAAATAGATGGCACCAGTGGAGGTATCGCCGGTGATGGACAGCCGGACGATGGGGTTGGCCTCCAGGTAGGCCTTGAAGTTGGGCATCTGGTCCAGGTAGTCAGCAATGTTGACAATGGAACCGGCAGCGCCGAACTCGGACAGCTGGGAAGCGGTGCCGCTGACCAGGTCCACCTCGTTCAGGCGCTCCTGCCAGAACTCGAATTCCTTCTTGGCGCTGTTGCCCTGATACATGTCGGTGAAGACCATGCCCAGACGGTTCTGGACCTCCACCCAGGTGGGCTTCAGGTCGCCGGCCTGGTAGGTCACGCCGTCGGCCAGGGTCACGCCTTCACCGGCGACCTCGGCATCAAAGAACAGGCCGGTCTTGTTGCTGTTGTAGCCGGTGGCCATCCGCAGCTCGGTGCCGGCGGCAAAGGCCAGGGGATCTACAGGCTCGGTCTCAGCGGGGGTAGCGGAGGCGGGAGTCTCCGTAGCAGCGGGCTGGGTGGTCTCAACGGGGACCTCCATCTTGCCACAGCCCCCGAACAGGGCGCAGACCAGGCAGAGAACCAGCAGCGCGGAAACCATACGCTTTACGCTTTTCATTTTTTACATTCTCCTTCGCTTGTTTTTTATAACTCCGGTTTTCCGGAAATTATACGGTTGTTATTCCTTCACGCCGCCGACGTTGACGCCCTTGGCGAAGTACTTCTGGATGAAGGGATAGATGATCAGGATGGGGACAATGGAGCAGACGATCAGTGCATAAATCACGGAGTCGGAGGAATAGATCTCGTTCCAGCCAGCCATGGCCTCCGGGTCCGTGAATTCCTCCAGCCGCAGCCGGATGAATACCTGCAGGGGATGCTCGTTGGAGTTGCTGATCATCTGCCGGGCCCAGAAATAGCCGTTCCACCGGGAAATGGCGAAAAACAAAGCCACGGTGGCGATGGTGGATTTGCTCATGGGGATATAGACCTTGGAAAGCACCTGAAATTCCGTGGCACCGTCCACAATGGCGGCCTCCTCGATGTCCGAAGGGACACCTTCAAAGGCATTGCGAAGCAGGATGATGTTCATGGCCGCCATACCCATGGCGATGACCACCAGCCATTTGTCATCAGTGATGCCAACGCTGTTGAAAACCGCCTTGGTATCCAGATAATTCAGGTACTGGGGAACGATGCCGGCGGAAAACCACATGGTAAAGACCAAAAAGAAGTTAAAGGTCCGGCGAAACAGCAGCCGCTTCTTGCTCAAAGCATACGCACCCAGAATGGCCACACCCAATGCCCAGAGGGTACCATAGACCGTCAGAAACAGGGTGTTGGTGTAGGCGTTCCAGAACATGTTGTCGTTGAACATCCGGGAGAAGGCCTCGAACTGGATGTCCTTGGGGAACAGCACCACCTGGCTGTAGTCCACGGCGCTGCGGCCGCTGATGGCGGCGGAGATGGCGTAGACAAAGGGGTACAAGCAGCACAGGGAGAACATGGTCAGCAGAGTATAGCTAATGATCTTAAAAATCAGCTCGGAGGCTTCCAGTTTACGTTTCATAGCAGTGCCTCCTTAATAAAGCGATACATCCGAGGCCTTCCGGGAGATGGTGTTGGCACCGATGACCAGCAGCATACTGATCACGTTGCTCATCATTTCCGCGGCAGAGGCCAGGCCCTGGGCCGAGGAGGAGCCCAGGCCATACCGCTGGGCGAAGGTGGAAACCACGTCAGCGGTGATGTAGGTATTGGTATTATAGAGCAGCAGCACCTTCTCATAGCCCACGCTCAACAGGGAGCCGATGCGGGTGATGAGCATGATGACCAGGGTGGACAGGATGCTGGGCAGCACCACATAGCGCATCT
>CAZFJB010000206.1:0-2780 GCA_964519775.1 uncultured Oscillibacter sp. | reverse complement strand
AAAAACGCCTTTGACCTCGACAGGCTGATCAACCGCAGAAGGCGGCCCGGTTTGAACGAGGTATGCGAGGTGTACGAGGCGGCGGTTCCCGACAATGCGCTCACAGCCGAGGACGAGGACATCCTGAGCTATGACGACATTGACGACCCGGACGCTTTTGTATAAATGGCTTTGGGACAAAGTGTCCCGAAGTCCCGTAACCCGCCGCCAGCGATGGCGGCTTTTTTTTTGCCGGGAAAACCCCGGAGAAATGGAGGCTTATATGGCATTTTTCACTTCCGCTATCACTACTTTGCAGACCCTCGTTGTTGCCCTCGGCGCTGGCCTTGGCGTGTGGGGCGTGGTCAATCTGCTGGAGGGCTACGGCTCGGATAACCCCGGCGCAAAGAGCCAGGGCATGAAACAGCTCATGGCTGGCGGCGGCATCATCCTGCTGGGTACGACCCTGATCCCCGTCCTTGGCACCCTGTTTTAAGGGCCGGGGCCTATGGGTATTCTCACCGAATGGATCACGGAATGGCTCAAGGAGCTTTTGATTGAGGGCATCATGGGAAACCTCACGGGGCTTTTTGACACGGTGAATACCCGAGTCGGAGAGATAGCGGTGCAGGTGGGAACGACCCCGGCGGCGTGGAACGCCGGGGTATTCTCCCTCATACGGCAAATATCCGAAACGGTGATTTTACCGATTGCCGGAATGATCCTGACCTTTGTTGCAACCTATGAGCTGATCCAGATGCTCATAGACAGAAATAATCTCCATGATATTGATACATGGATGTTTTTCAAGTGGATTTTCAAAACGGCGGCGGCCATCCTCATCCTCTCCAACACATTCAACATTGTAAACGCTGTGTTCGATGTGTCCCAGAGCGTGATCGCCCGTTCCGCTGGCATCATCCAAGGCTCCACCGACATCACCCCGGATATGCTGGCAACGCTGGAGGCAACGCTTGAAACAATGGAGCTCGGCCCCCTGCTGGGGCTGTTCATGCAGTCCCTGCTCATTGGCCTTACGATGGAGATTATGGGCATCATCATTTTCGTCCTTGTCTATGGCCGTATGCTGGAAATCTATATGCTCACCAGTCTGGCCCCCATCCCCGTGGCGACCCTCTCCAACCGGGAAACCGGGCAGATGGGCCAGAACTATATCAAGTCCCTGTTCGCCGTGGGCTTTCAAGGCTTGCTCATCCTGCTTTGCGTGGGCATCTACGGCGTGTTGGTGCAGGGCATCGCCATCAGCGGCGACCCCATCGGGGCCATTTGGGGCTGCGTGGGGTACACGGTTTTGCTCTGCTTTATGTTGTTCAAAACCGGGACAATCAGTAAGAGTATTTTCGCCGCCCACTAAATAGCACTTTGGGACAGAGTGTCCCGAAGTCGGAAAGGAGATGATTTTTATAAGCAAGGATGTTCTTTTGACCCCCGAGCAGATCGCCGCCGAGGAAAAGCGGTGGATTTTTGACGCCCCGATTGCGGAAATGGCGGAGGTGATGAACCTCTCCATTGACGAGGCCGTAAAGCTCCGGGTGGAGAAAAATCTGGAGGAGGCCCCCATGCCCATTGATGTCACGGTGCGCCCCATTGAGCCGCAGGGCAAGATATTGGGCTTTGCCAGCGTAAACTTCGGCGGCGTGGTGGTGGACGATTTCAAAATCGTGGAAGGCAAAAACGGCCTTTTCCTCGGTGCGCCCAGCAAGCCCGATCCCACCAGCAGGACGGGGTATCGCTCCACGGTGCGGATCACTGACCGGGCCTTGCAGGAGCGTTTGAATGTAGCCGCCGCCGAGAGCTATCACATGGCGGTGGAAAAACTGCTGGCAAGGGCCGAGGCGATCCGCCCCGTCCCGATCAAGGAGCAGATGGCAAAGGCGGCGAAGGAGGCGGACAAGGCCAACCACACCCGCAGCGCCCCGGCCAAGGGCAAGGAGGCAAGGGATGACCGATAAGGCTTTGGGACAAAGTGTCCCGAAGTTACGGGAGGGCCTGTTCCTTATGGATGGCATCGAGGGGCTGCTGTCCCTGCCCCGTCATTCGGTGGATATGCTCCTGACCGATCCGCCCTACGGAACGACCCGGAATTATTGGGATGTCCCCCTGCCGCTGGAGGCGCTTTGGGAGGCGGTGCGCTGGGCCGTCAAGCCCAATGGGGCGGCGCTGTTCTTTGCCCAATGCCCCTATGACAAAATCCTCGGGGCATCCAACCTTGCCATGCTCCGCTATGAGTGGATATGGTACAAGGAGCGTGGGACTGGCTTTCTCAACGCCAACCGGGCCCCGCTGAAAAAGACGGAGAATATTCTGGTGTTCTACCAGAAGGCCCCGGCCTACTTCCCGCAGTTTACTTATGGGGAGCCGTACAGCAAGGTACACGCCCGCAGCGGCACAAGCCCCAACTACGGCAAATTTGAACGGCAGGGCTCCGAGTCCAGCGATGGGCGGCGTTATCCCTCCAATGTGCTGTTCGTGCAGACCGTGGCCCACACCATGCACCCCACCCAAAAGCCGGTGGAGCTGTGCGAGTACCTCATCAAGACCTACACACGGGAGGGCGAGGTGGTGGCGGACATCTGCGCCGGGAGTGGCACAACGGCCATCGCCGCCCTCAACACGGGCCGCCGTTTCGTCTGCTTTGAAACCGCCCCGGCCATCTATGGCCCCGCCGCCCAGCGCATTGAACAGGCGAGGCTGGCTGTGGGCCGTGGCGAGAAAGGAGTCTGACTATCGAAAAATATCCCATCATTTATGCCGATCCCCCGTGGCAATATCAGCGGAGC
>CAZFJB010000205.1:0-2804 GCA_964519775.1 uncultured Oscillibacter sp. | reverse complement strand
GCCGCAGGCATCAGGCAATGAACAGGGGCGCGGGGAAAAACAGCATTGGAAAAACGCAATGATAACGCCATTGGACGCAAAAAGAGCCTGCCGCGGAATGTTTCATTCCGCGGCAGGCTCTTTTTGTTTATTGGGGTACGATGGATCATGCGCCGGCGCTGGTGGCAGGATTCAAAACGGCTTTGAAATCGTTAACTGTGATACCACCAGTGGGGACGGTGTAGCCGTCCATAGGTGTGAACGCTGCTTGGGGAATAACCACTTTCAAACCATTTTCGCGAGTTGCACCAGTTGCGGTTGTGGATAAAATCGGCGCTGTGCCCTTTAATGTGATTGTCAGCGTACCGGTTTTGTTGTCCCCTGTCGGTGATGTAAATGTTGTTTTTTCTGTATCGATTGTAAATGCTGCTTCGGCATCACCTTGGAAAGCAATGACTTGAATACCGTTTATGGTCATATCGGATGCACCGGTAACCTCAACAGTAAGCTTTGTGTTGTCCGGAAGTGTCTCTCCTTGTGTTGCAACCAGTGTATTTTCCCTACCCGATGTAGCCGTAATCGGCGTTGTTGTTGTCACCTTAAAGGTGAAGGTCTGTGTCAGGGCTGCGGTGGAATCGGCGTAGCCGGTTTTGACCGTAATGCCCGCTGCGGGAATCGTCAGGGTCAGGGTGTATTCCGTATCTTCGGTAGCGATAGGTGTGCCGGTCAGTGTCACCACAACGTTGCTGACGCTGCCCTCTACACTTTCCGCAGTCACGGTCGCTGTGATGCCGTCAACAGTCGCGGCTCCTTCAGCAGCCGGGGTTATTGTAGCTGTAGGCTTCTTTCCCTCATCACTCGAAAGGCTTGCGATGCCGGTCACAGGGAAGGTGATCGTATAGCCGCCAACAGGAAGCGCTGTGCCGGATGTAAATGTGGTAGAAGTGGGGGTAGGGGTGCCCAGCGTGACCTCTTTTGTTGTCACCTCGAATGTTACGGCTGTCGTGTTGGTTTCAGTTATATAGCGCTCTATATCTCTCTCTAATCGGTCGGCGGGAACGCTCAACGTCAAGGTGTAAGTGTCTGCGGAAAGGGTATTTCCGCTCAAGTCGACGGTGATGGTTTTAGTGCCTCTAACGGTTGTGATCTTTTCGCTATCAATAGAGATCTCGGGGCTTTCAGCAGAGCTTCCCTTCAATTTTGCAGTGATCGCCTCAGAACTGTTTTTGGTGGTCGCGCCGTCCACGGTGAAGGTCACTTTTGCGTTTCCAGCCGTAATTTCCTGCCCGGGGATGATATCCGCTATACCCTCGGTGGCTGTCTGCCAGGTCAGCTTGTTCAGACCATCATATTTGAATGTATATGCGGTGATATTGTACTTGGCGGAACCGGCGGCCGAAGCCTTGATCTCCACGGTATACTTGGTATCGACTTGGAAACCGGGGAACTCGACCGTGATCGTACTGTTGCTTACTGAAGCGTGTAACCAGTCGCGCTTTCTTCAAGCGGCGTGGTTATTCCGGCCTTTTCCGACTTCACTGTGATGATGAGGTCGTCCCTCGTAAGCGCCGCGCCTGTCGCGCGGAAGGAAACGTGTTTCATCGTTGTGCTGCTGGTGCTGCCAAAGCCATACGTCGAAGGCTCGAACGTCACAGTCGGCCTTGTATAGCCGCCGCCGGAAGAACTGCCGCCGGAAGAGGAACTGCTGCTAGGCTTGGTGGTGGGGGCGGCCGCGCCGTTGGAGGTGGTGGTGTCCTTCACAGTCAGGTCCTTGGCGGTGGTCACGCCGCTGGCACCCACGTCCATGCTGCCCACGGTGCCCTTGCCGGTGATCTCCGCCTTGGAATTGACTTCCAGGTTGTCAACCGTAGCGTCCTTCTCAACGGTGATGCTGGAATCCTTGGCATTTTCGCCCACGGTCATTCTGGAAACGTTCGCGCCCAGAGAAAGGTCCGCCTTCGCGTCCAGGTTCACGTTTTCCACAGGCGTGGAATCCTTATCCTCCGCCTCGATGGAATATTTGCCCTCGGGCGCGCCCTCAGGGATGGTCAGGTCCTTCACGGAGCCGCTGAAGCCCTTTTCAAACGTGATGCTGCTGGGCTTTTCCATCTGCATATTGCCGATCTCGGTCGTGCCGCTCAGGTCCATGTGCAGACGGTTTTTCTGCATATAGACCGTGCCGCTGAACCGGGAGTTTTCGGCATAGAAGGAGTGGGAGCCGCCGCCTCTGATATAGGTTTCGCCCACCACGGTCACGTTTTTCAGATACACATTCCCATCGCCCACGGACTCCGCCACGATCAGATCGCCGGCGATGATCTTGTCCTCCAGAGTGGTGCCCGGCTCGGTGATGGTGGTGGTCCCCTGGGCCTTCACGGTCACCCGGTCCAGAGAGACCACCGCGGCCGCTCTGGTGATGGTGGCGTTGGGGCGGAAGGTGCCGTCCGTGTAGCCGGTCATAAAGCCCGCTGCCGCCACCGCGCCGATGCTGCCCTTGGCCCAGGCGGGGATCTCATCGGAAAAACCGTCCGCATAGGTCTCCTGGGCCGTCAGGCCAAGGGCCTTGGCGATCATCACGGCCGCTTCCGCGCGGGTGATGTTCTTGCCGGGGCGGAAGGAACCGTCCCCATAGCCCTGGGTATATCCGGCGCTGACGGCCCTGGCCACCTCATGATAGCACCAGTCGTCCTCCGTGATATCGGAGAAGGCAATGGCGGCTTCCTCGGTGAAGCCCAGAGCCTGGTTCATCAGCTTCACAAAGGCAGCCCGTGTCACAGGGGCGTTGGGACGGAAAGTGCCGTCTCCATAGCCGCTGACCCAGCCCT
>CAZFJB010000204.1:0-2810 GCA_964519775.1 uncultured Oscillibacter sp. | reverse complement strand
CTCCCTCATGAGCCAGTACACGCCCCAGCCGGGGGCCGAGGGCAAGCTGGCCCGGAAGGTGACGAAGGCGGAATACCGGGCGGCAGAGCGCTACATGGCGGACTGCGGCCTGACGGAGGGCTTCACCCAGGAGCGGACCTCCGCCAGGGAGGAGTACACCCCGGATTTCCACCTGCAGGGCATTTGACAGGGATCGAAAGCGGATAACAACGCCCCGGCGGACGAAAGTCCGCCGGGGCGTTTTGCGTATAAGGTCAGGATTTAGGCGGGGATCTTCAGAACCTGGCCGATATTGATGAGATAGGGATCAGACAGGCCATTGGCCGCGGCGATCTTGCCGAACTTGGTGCCGGTGCCATAGACTCTGTAGGCGATGTTCCACAGGCAGTCACCGGCGACCACCGTGTAAGTGCCGGCGATCTCGGGGGTCTCTGTAGGCTTGGTGGAGGGGGTCTCGGCAGGCTCCTCGGCGGGCTCTTCCACACCGGCGGTCGCCTGCGCCAGGGTCATACGGCCCTGAGGAGAGGCATAGGCCTCGCCCACAACGCCCTTGAGCTCGGTCTGAATGTAGTCCATCAGGACCTCGTCCATGGGGATGCCGATGTCGTAATTGGCGGAGGCGGCGCTGAAGGCGTAATAGGTGTCGCCGCCGGTGGCCAGGAAGTCGTTGGTGGCGATGGAGTAGACGGCGTTTTCGTCAAAGGCCTTACCGCCCACGGTCTGGACGCTGACACGGTTGATGCTCTTGGGAGCGTGATAGGTGGAGCCGGGATAGAGATCCCCGGCGTCATAGGCGTTGGAGATGTCCAGAGTCCACTCAATGCCGCTGACCTGGGGGAAGCCGCCCACGGCGTCCGGCGTGCAGTAGGTGGAGGCCTCCAGCACTTCCAGCAGCTCCTTGCCGGTAACTTTGACGATATTCAGGGTGTTGCCGAAGGGGAGCACGGTGTTGACGTCCTTCTTGGTGATGTCGCCGGCCTTGACGGTGGCACGGATGCCGCCGCCGTTGGTGATGGCGGCGTCCACGGTCTCGCCGTTCTGCTTGGCACCCCAGATCAGCGAATCGGTGATCAGGTCGCCCAGGTTGGTCTCGCTGTCACGGTTGCCGTTGGGGGCCTTGGCGCCGTTGAGCTCGTAGAGCGTCTTGGCAAACACGGTGCCGTAGTCATCGTCGATCTGCTTCTGGATGGCGGCGGCCTTGTCGGCCACAGTCTGATCGGCAGCGGTCAGGGTATCCAGAGCCACGTTCTCAGCGGTGATCTTGCCCTCGGCGTCGATGGTGACCACGCCGATGTTGTTGAGCTTGGTGCCGGTGGAGGTCAGGATGGTGCCGATGTCATAGCCGTCCGCGGCGGCCTGGATCTCCGCCAGGGTGGAGTGGGAGTGCGCGTCGATAAACACGTCGATGCCCTTCACCTTCTCCAGCAGGTCGAAGGAGCGGTTGCCCACGGACTCATTGTCGATGCCCAGGTGGCCTAGGCACACCACATAGTCGCACCCGGCCTTCTTCAGGGAATCCACCTGGCTCTGGGCGATCTTGAACATGGCCTCGCCGGCGGGGAAGGTCACGCCCTTGATCTTGCCGGGGTGGGCCTTGGTGGCGGTCTCCGGGGTCTCCAGACCAAAGACGCCGATCTTGGCGCCGTCAGGAGCGGTGAAGATCTTGTTGTCGCCGAAGGCCACCTTGCCGTTATACAGGGTGTTGGCGGAGAGAATGGGGAACTGGGCCTTCTTGGAGAGCTTCACCAGGTTTTCATAGCCATAGTCAAACTCGTGGTTGCCCAGGGCGGCGGCGTCATACCCCGCCAGGTTCATCAGCTCAATGGCGGTCTCGCCCTGAGAGATGCTGACGGTAGGATCGCCCTGGATGTAGTCGCCGGCGTCAAAGAGCAGGACGTAAGCGCCCATTTTCTCATAGGCCGTTTTGACCGCGGCTACCTTGGCGTAGCCGGCGATGCCGCCGTGCACGTCGTTGGTGTGCAGGATGACGGTGGTGCCGCTCATGTCATTGCTGGCAATGAGCATGGGGGTCTCCTCGGCGCTGGCCGTTACGGTGAGGGAACACACCATGACCAGCGTCAGCAGCAGGGAACAGAGCTTTTTCATGCAAGATCCTCCTTTAAAATTTGAGTACGGTATGATGGGTACTGCCAAATGCTTGAGATACTTGCGGGAAAAGGAAGCGCCGATATCTTGCGGTGTGATCACCGGATCACGTTGAAATAGAGCCACAGTCCGCCGATGACCACTGCCCACAGCAGCGTGCAGAGCGGGATCAGGACGCGGAAGGCGCGGTGCTGGGTCTTGTGGCGGAAAAGCTCCATCCCCACCCACGCCCCGATGCCGCCGCCGAAGGCGGCCAGCAGCAGGAGCGTTTTCTCCGGGATGCGGCGGATGGAAGGGTGCTTGGCCTTGAGCTTGGCAAGGAGTTTGTCCACGCCGTAGAACAACAGCGCCAGGGCGTTGATCAGCAGCAGACAGAGCCATAAAATGCCCCATTTGGAGCCGATCACAGCGAACAGGAAGCCGTTTTTCGCCTCAGGCAGCATGTCCTTCATGTTACTTCAATTTGGCCAGCTCCGCAGCGGTTTTGGCCGCCAGACGGGCATTGTTGTAGACCAACTGGATGTTGGCGTCCAGAGAGGTGCCGCCGGTGATGTCCTTGATCTTGGCCAGCAGGAAGGGAGTGGTCTGCTTGCCGTGGATGCCCTTCTTCTTGGCCTCCTCCACGGCCTCCTCAATGGCCTTGGTGATTACGTCGGCGTCCATGGAGTATTCCTCGGGGATGGGGTTGGTCACCAGCATACCGC
>CAZFJB010000203.1:0-2821 GCA_964519775.1 uncultured Oscillibacter sp. | reverse complement strand
TGACAAAAGAGTTATTTTGTCTAACAGAGCAGATCCAGCCGCTCCAGATGCCGCCGGTGCTCCGCGCCGGAGGAGAGCAGGTAGATCCGGGTGGTCTCAATGGAACTGTGACCCAGGATGTCCGCCAGCTTTACAACGTCCCGGCAGACGCGGTAAAACGTCCGGGCGAACAGGTGGCGCAGATTGTGGGGAAAGACCTTGCTCTCCGCCACGCCGGCCGCCCGGCACAGCCGTTTCATCTCCGCCCAGATCTGCCCCCGACCCAGCCGCCGCCCGCTTTTGGTGAGAAAGATCTCCCCGGCGGCGATTTTTTCTCTCCGGGCGTATTTCAGCAGCCGGCGGCACAGCCGCTCCGGCAGAAGGATGGTGCGGATCTTTCCCTTCAGCGTGATCTCCGTCCGCCCCCGGCGGGCGGCCTCCACCGTGATGTAGCGGGTCTCCCCCACCCGGATGCCGGTGGCGCATAGGGTCTCCATCAGCAGCGCCAGCCGCTCCTTGCCCGCCTCCCGGGCCGTGCGGACCAGGCGGCGGTACTCCTCCCGGTCCAGTTCCCGCTCCGTGTCCCGAAAGCTGCGGCGCTGGACCCGCAGAGGCCGCACCCGGCAGTCCTCCCAGCCGGAAAGCTCCAGAAATTTATTGATCCCCGCCAGCATGGTGTTGACCGTGGTCGGGGCATGGCCGCGCGCAAGGCTCTGCTTCCAGGCCGACAGGCGGCCGTGGGTCACCGGCTCCTCACCGTTCCAGAGGCAAAACGCCCGGACGCTGCGCGTATAGCCCTCCACCGTGCCGGCGCTGCACTCCCGCCGGACCAGCATATCCGCAAACTGTCTGATCTGCTCCTCCGTCACATAGCGAAGGGTCTTGTCCATCTCCATCACGATTCCTCCCCGGGTCATGTCGGCGCTCCGCCGCCTGGATGCCATTATCTTACCATAGAAACCGCTTCCCCCGGAAGCGACGCAAAACCCCCGCCTCTGCCATGCGGCAGAAGCGGGGGTATCTGTTTTTGGGAACTTTCTTTACTTCATCAGCTCGCAGACCAGATCCGTATAGCCGGAGGGATCTTCCAGAGGCAATCCCGCGATCAGCAACGCCTGGTCATAGAGGATGGCGGCATACTTCTTCGCCTTTTCCGGGTCGGCGGTCACGGCAGCCTCCAGCGCCGCGAAGGCGGGATGCTCTGTGTTCAGCTCCAGGACCCGCTGGGCCTTGATGCCGCTTTCCGGTTGGATGGCCTGGAAATACTTCTCCATCTCAAAGCTGATCCCCTCTCCGGCGGTGAGACACACGGGATGGGATTTCAGCCGGGCAGAGGGCTTCACCTCCGCCACCGCGTCGCCCAGAGTTTCCTTTACAAAGTCAAACACGCTCTTGTGAGCGTCGGCGGCCTCTTTGGCCTTCTCCTGGGCGGACTCGTCCGCCGCGCCGTCCATTGCGGAGCGGAATTCCTTTTCCTTGTAGACCCGCAGCGTCTGGAGAACGAACTCGTCCACCTCTTCCGTGCAGTACAGGATCTCGGCACCCTGTTCCTTCAGCCGCTCAAGCTGGGGCAGCTTGTCGATCTTATCCACACTGTCGCCGGCGGCATAGTAGATGACCTTCTGATCCTCCCCCATCCGGGAGACATATTCCTCCAGCGTGACGGGCTTTTTCTCCGTGGAGGACCAGAACAGCAGCAGATCCTGCAGCAGTTCCTTGTGGGCGCCGTAGTCATTCACCACGCCGTATTTTAGCTGGCGGCCGAAGTTTTTCCAGAACGTCTCATAGCCTTCCCGGTCGTCCTTGAGCAGTTTGGCCAACTCGCCCTTGATCTTCTTTTCCAGATTGCCGGCAATGACCTTTAGCTGCCGGTCATGCTGCAAAAGCTCCCGGGAGATATTCAGACTCAGATCGGGGGAGTCCACCACGCCCCGGACAAAGCGGAAATGCTCCGGCAGCAGATCGGCGCACTTATCCATGATCAGCACGCCGCTGGAGTAGAGCTGCAAGCCCTTTTCATACTCCTTGGTATAGTAATCAAAGGGGGTGGCGCCGGGGATGAACAGCAAAGCCTTATAGGTCACAGCGCCCTCGGCAGAGACGGTGATGACCTTCTGCGGCTCCGCGAAATCGTGGAACTTCTCCTGATAGAACTTGTTGTATTCCTCCGGCTTCACGCTGGACTTCTTCCGCTGCCAGATGGGCACCATGGAGTTCAGGGTCTCCACCTCGGAATAGGACTCATACTCCGGCTTGTCATCGGGGCAGCCCTCCTTCTTCCGGGACTTGGTGACTGCCATACGGATGGGGAAGCGGATATAGTCGGAGTATTTCTTCACCAGCTCCCGCAGCTTCCACTCGTCCAGGAATTCGCTGTAACGCTCCTCGTCGGTGTCATCCTTCAGGTGCATGATGACCTCGGTGCCGGCAGCTTCCTTGTCACATTCCGTAACGGTGTAGCCGTCCGCCCCGGAGGACTGCCACTGATAGGCGGTATCGCTGCCGAATTTCCGGGTGCGCACCGTCACCTTGTCGCAGACCATAAAGGCGGAGTAAAAGCCCACGCCGAACTGGCCGATGACATCGGTATCCTTGGCGTCGTCCCCCACTTCCTGCTTGAATTTGTAAGAGCCGGAGGAGGCGATGACGCCCAGATTGTTCTCCAGATCCTCCTTGTCCATGCCGATGCCGTTATCGGAAACGGTGATGACGCGGGCGACCCGGTCCGCGGACAGCTCGATCTTGAAATCCTTCCGGCCCAGCTTCACGCTGTCGTCCGTCAGGGACTGGTAGCAGAGTTTGTCGCAGGCGTCGCTGGCGTTGGAGAGGATCTCCCGCAGGA
>CAZFJB010000202.1:0-2857 GCA_964519775.1 uncultured Oscillibacter sp. | reverse complement strand
ACCTCATTTGGCCGGAGTCTGCAAACCTTTTTGCGCATAAATCTTGACGGGACCTGGGAGAGCCAAGATTGCTGGAGACCTTTGCCACATATCCTCACACAAAAGTGGAGCGTATCGCTATCGATACGCTCCACAAACTGTTTTACAAGCACCTGCCCAACCGGGCAGGGTGATTTTCAATTATCTCAATAAAATTCCTTCATATAGGCCAGCACATCCTCCCGGGTGCCCTTGAAGGGGCCGGGCGTCTCCATTTTCAGAGAGACCAGGGCCGTGCAGAAGTTCAAAGCCTCCTCCACGCTGGCCCGCTGGCGCTCGGCGATGTAGCCGGCAAAGGTAGTGTCGCCCCGGCCGGTGCGGCCGGAGAGGTTCCGGGCCTTGATGGGGCAGGTATAGATCTTCTCGCCGTCATAGGCCAGCACTTCCGTGTTGTGGGTGATGACCACTTCCTTGGCGCCCCAATCGTGAAGCACACGGGCCGCCTCCGCCCGGTCGGTGAGACCGGTGAGGACCTCCGCCTCGGCGGCATCCGTCTTGAAGTAGTCCAGCAAAGGCAGGTACTCCTTCTTCTCCGCCCAGTCGTGGAAGGCCATGGACTTGTCCGGCTCCACATGGCGCAGCATGCACTGCACGTCCAGGCCCACCTTGCCGTGCTTGGCGGCGTCAGCTAAAAGCTGGCCGTCAAAATCGCCGTAGACCAGGCCGGCGAAGTGATAGACCTTGGTCTTCACCTGAGGCAGCTCGTCAAACCGGAAGGGATCGCAGACGCCCATAGAGGTGCAGGCCCGCTTTTCCTTGTCGGCGGTGAAATACTGGTTGCGGATGGAGCAGGTGGCCTTGGAGGCCGCCCAGTAGAGATCGGCGTTGACCCCGGCAAAGCGCTCGTTCACGTCGGCGTCCGCCGCGTTGGACTTGCAGAAGATGGCAGTCTTTGCCCCGCTGCCCGCCGCGGCAAAACCGGAGGCCACCACTGCGCCGCCTACCTCCTTGCGCTCATTTCCCAGATAATCGATGTTGTGGTCCAGGGAAATGGGACCTACTACCATAATATCATATTCCTTGTGATCCATCGATCTGCGCGCTCCTTTCACATTCAGGCTCATAGCCCGGATCTTTTCATTGTTTTACGCCGCCCGGAACGGGCAGGGCGCTCCTTAAAACAGGGAGCCACTCAGGCCATTATACCACCCACGCCGGCCCAGTTCAATCACAATTCCTGCACACTGACCACGCCCCGCTCCCGGGCGATCCGTTCCAGCATTTCCTCCACGGAAACGCCCTTGCGAAAGCGCAGGGAGAAAATGGCGCAGGCGTGATGATGGTCGCTGCCGGTGGACCGGGTGATCTCCATATCCTGCAGCACAACGTGGTTCTCCCGCAGAAGCTGCAGCACCGCCTCCAGGGTGGCCTTGTTGTCGTATTCCATGTAGAGGTTGATCTCCGGCACATGATCCAGCATCCGGTACTCCAACCGGGAGAGCACGGACTCCGCTATGAACACCATCAGCGTCGCCAGCAGCGCCCCTTCGTAAAAGCCGCCGCCCAGGCACAGTCCGATGATGGCGGAGACCCACAATCCCGCCGCCGTGGTCAGGCCCTTGACCCGCTGCTGCCGGGTCACCACAATGGTGCCCGCGCCGATGAAGCCGATGCCCGCCACCACCTGGGCGCCCAGTCGGGCCATATCCGTGTAAAGATGCAGATTCAAGTAGAGATACTGGCTGGTCAGCGTGGTCATGGCCGCGCCCATGCAGATCAGAATGTGGGTGCGGAAGCCGGCAGGACGGCGCTTATAGGCCCGCTCCAGTCCGATCAGTCCGCCGCAGAGGACCGACAGCACCATCCGCACGCTGACAGAGAGCAGCGTCACATCCCGCAGGTTATCAAAAATCGGTAACATATCGCTCTCGCCTCCTTACATTTCTTCCACAGTATACACACATTCCAGCTCCGACAGCGCCACCATGAGCTCCGCGTGGGGCTGCCGCTTGCCCAGCCGCAGGGAGAATACCACGCTGGGCGTATCGGAATCGCTGCCCCTGCCGTGGTCGATCTCCACGTCCAGGATCTGCACGTCCAGTTCCTTGATCCGCCCGATGACCGAGCCGATGTTGTCCAGGGACTCAAAGGCCACATACAGATTCAAAAACGGTGCCCGCTCCACCATCATGGTCTCAATGGCAGGCAGATAGCGCATAGAGAAGAAGATCAGCACCGCGCCCAGCAGCACGCACTCGTAAAACCCGGCGCCGATGGCAAGGCCCATGCAGGCGGAGGCCCACAGTCCCGCCGCCGTGGTCAGGCCCTTGACCTCCCGGCGGCCCGTGACCAGAATGGTGCCCGCTCCCAGGAAGCCCACGCCGTTGATGACCTGGGCGCCAAAGCGGGAAACATCGGTCCGGATGCCGATCTCCACCGCCAGATCGTACCACCGGGTGGAGAGCAGGGCATATTCATACTGACTCAGCAGCATGGTCAGCGTTGCCCCCATACACACCAGCATATACGTCCGGCATCCGGCGGGACGGCGCTTGCGTCCCCGCTCCAACCCCAAAGAAAACCCGATCACCGCCGAGAGCAGCAGCCGCACGCTCACCGACGCGAAACTCATTTGGCGCAAATAGTCTATCATAGCGCTTCAAGGACCTCCTAAATTGATAATTCTCAAAAAATCAACGTGTCCGCTCGCCCTGAAAATATCCCAGGGCGAGCGGATCAGCATATGACTGATTTTGAATGTATGCCGCGGGCCAGCCGCGGAAACGGCTGTCCTTTTAGTCGGCAAATTCCAGGTTCTTCTGGGTCTCCCGGTCAAAAAGATGGGCGGTATTCCCACTGAAGGAGAAAGCGATGGGGC
>CAZFJB010000201.1:0-2859 GCA_964519775.1 uncultured Oscillibacter sp. | reverse complement strand
GCCCTTCATCCCGCATTTCAAACACGCCGATCTCATTGGTGGCGCCAAAACGGTTTTTAGCCGCCCGCAGGATGCGGTAGCTGGTGTGCTGGTCACCTTCAAAATACAGCACACAGTCCACCATGTGCTCCAGTACCTTGGGGCCGGCGATGGAGCCTTCCTTATTCACATGCCCGATGACAAAAACGGTGATCCCCTGCCCTTTTGCCACCTGCATCAGGGACAACGTGCAGTCCTTCACCTGGCTGACGCTGCCGGCGGCGGCGTCCAGCGCGTCATTATAAAGGGTCTGGATCGAGTCCACGATCAGAATGTCCGGCTGCTCCGTGTTGACGGCTTCCAGCACGTCGCCCAGATTGGTCTCAGAGAGGACCAGAAGGCTACCGCTCTCCACATGGAGTCGCTTGGCCCGGAGCTTGAGCTGATGCTCGGATTCCTCACCGGAAATATACAAAACCTTGGAAAATTCGCACAATTTGCTGCAAATTTGCAGCATCAGGGTGGATTTTCCGATACCCGGCGCACCGCCCACCAGCACCAGCGAGCCTTTTACCGCGCCGCCGCCCAGCACCCGGTCCAGCTCCCCCATACCGGTGGGAAAGCGGATCTCCTCGTCAGCGCTCAGGTCCGTCACCGGACAGGCCCGACGGCGGGTCAGCCCCACCCGAGTGGAGGAGCCCTTTTTCCCAGCGGCCTTGGGCAGTTCCGGCTGCTCAACAATGGTGTTCCAGGCACCGCAGGCAGGGCATTTCCCTGCCCATTTGGCGGTCTCATTGCCGCATTCCGTGCAATAAAACAAGGTTTTTGCTTTCATAAGTTCATCCATTCTCTGCCGCCCACCGCAAATACCCCGCGGCGATGACGGCAGCCAGTGTGGTTTGATGCGCCGGCGTTTGCAGCAGGGCAGTCTCCCCCTCGTTGGAGAGGAACCCGCACTCCACCAGCACCGCCGGGGCAGTTACATGATTCAAAAGGTAAATATTCTCCGCGATGGGCTTTGACTCTTTGGTCCGGTGGGTGTTGACCACCATGTTGAGATCTTCCTGCAGCGTGTCGGCCAGAGCCTGTGCCCCTTCTTCCCTGTTCCAGAAGACCTGGGCCCCATGGGTCACAGGCGAGGATGGCAAACTGTTCTGGTGAATACTCAAAAGCACCGCGCCGGGTATTTTGTTTACCATATCTGCCCGGTTATGGATATCGGAGACTTTCCGCTGCCGCATGGTGGCAAGGCCCTCATCGCAGACCATCTTATCTGTCCGCCGGGTCATCTCCGTGGGGACACCCATAAAGCGAAACAGCCCTTCCAGCCGCAGCGACACAGCCAGGTTGATGGCACTCTCCTCCACGCCGCTCGGGGAGACGGCGCCGCCGTCCTGTCCGCCATGGCCGGGATCAATGATGACCGTGGGAGACGTCGCACCCGCCTGATGGAACACCGGTGCGGCGGCCCTGGGCAGCCCAAGGCAAAAGATCGCCGCGAAAAGCGGAAGCAATGTGGATAATAAACCGACTGTGAGCCGGCGTTTTCGGATAATCAGGATCATACCCATCACCTCATGGGAAGCCTATGCCCGTCAGCTTATCCGCTATGTCGATTATAACGGGTTTTCCCACAGAAAGCAAGGACCCATCACACCCCTGCCGCATAGAATGGATTGCGCGCCTGCCGCGCGATCCTATTGTAAGGAGGATTTGCTCTCTATGGAAAAACCGGATGTGAAGCCTGCCGCCTGCGAAGCGGGCCAGGGGACGCTCCCTGCCTGCGCGCCGCTGGCTTTTCCTTATATTCCTATGCAAAATAACGCCCCTGCCCGGTTCAGCCGGACGGAGGCGCTGAAGACCGGCACGCTGTTCCCGGGCCTGGATCTGCCCTTCAAGGCGGCCATCCAGGCCCGGACCCAGCTCCCCAACACGGCGCTGGTGGAACTGATGGCGCTGGATTTCGCCGTGAAGGAACTGAATCTCTATCTGGACACCCATGCCCAGGATCAGGAGGCCCTGGGGCTGTACGCCTCCTATATCAAGCTGGCCCGGGAGGGCCGGGAGAAGTATCTGGAGCAGTATGGGCCGCTGACGGCGGAGGATTTCACCCTCTCTGATGGGTATACCTGGCTCAATGACCCGTGGCCTTGGGAGTTAGGAGGGAACGACTGATGTTTGTCTATGAGAAAAAGCTGCAATACCCGGTGAAGATCACGACTCCAAATCCCAAACTGGCCGCAGCCATCATCTCGCAGTACGGCGGCCCGGACGGCGAGCTGGGCGCCTCCCTCCGCTACCTCTCCCAGCGCTACTCCATGCCTTACCCGGAGTTGAAAGGCCTGCTGACCGATATCGGTACAGAGGAACTGGGTCACCTGGAAATGGTGGGGACCATCGTCTATCAACTGACCCGGGATCTGACGGAGCAGCAGATCAAAGACTCTGGATTTGATACCTATTTTGTGGATCATACCACCGGCGTGTTCCCACAGTTCGCCTCCGGCTATCCCTGGTCCGCCGCCACCATGCAGGTCACAGGCGACACCATCGCAGATTTGACGGAGGACCTGGCCGCTGAACAAAAGGCACGGGTCACCTACGACAATATTCTGCGGCTCTCTGATGACCCGGATGTCAGTGACGCCATCAAGTTTCTCCGGGCCCGGGAGATCGTCCATTTCCAGCGCTTTGGTGAGGCGCTGCGGCTGGCCAAAGCGCGGCTGGATCAGAAAAACGTGTATTATCTAAACCCTGGCTTTGACCAAAGCGGCGGCAAAGATTGAGATAGCTGCCGCGATGCGCCGACAACAAAGCAGGAACGTGAAAAAAGAAGCAGCCGCGTTGCGACTGCTTCTTTTTATCAAATGGGCGAATTAG
>CAZFJB010000200.1:0-2878 GCA_964519775.1 uncultured Oscillibacter sp. | reverse complement strand
TCCGGGATCAGTACGTTTTCCCGCTTCAAATGCTCGTTCCTCCAAAGTTATCTGATTATCTGATGAAATTCGTGGTCGTCCACGGCTCTTTCTCCGGCAGACCGAACTGCTCCCGTCCCAGCGCGATGCTGCGCATCAGGAAGGTCATGTTCCGGGCCAGCGCACGCACGGTCTGCAAGCCCTCCTCATCCTGCGCCGCCTCGCCGGGGGCACGGCCATGGACGCTGTTCCAATACTGGCTGGACGCAATGGGCATCCCGGAGATGGTGAAATATTTGTTCAGCTCGTCAAAGGTGGCAGAGCAGCCGCCACGGCGGGCCGTGACCACACTGGCCCCCACCTTCATGGTCTTATCCACGGAGAACGTGCTGTAAAACAGCCGATCCAGACAGGCGGTGAGGGTGGCGTTGGCAGAGGCGAAGTACACCGGACCGGCAACCACCAGACCGTCGGCCTCGTTCAGCTTGGGAGCCAGCTCGTTGACCACATCGTCAAACACGCACTTTCCTGTTTTGAAGCAGGAGAGACAGGCCACGCAGCCCCGGATGTCCCGGCTGCCGATCTGCACCGTCTCCGCCGCCACGCCCTCTGCCTCAAATACCGCTGTCATTTCCCGCAGTGCCAGCGCCGTGTTGCCGTTGGGACGGGGACTGCCGTTGAGCATCAAGACCTTCAGCTTTTTCATGAGCTTTCTCCTTTCAGACACTCTTTTCCACCGAAATACCGTTCGGAAAAAGAAGACACTTTAACTTATATATCATATCACACAAGACGAAAAAACACAAGGAAAAGGAGGGCCGAGGCCCTCCTTTTTGAACATTCATATCACGGCAGATAGTTCAGCGGGTTTTTCGCCACACCGTTGTAGCGCACCTCAAAGTGGCAATGGTTGCCGGTGGAGTTGCCGGTGGAACCCGCCCGGGCGATCTGCTGGCCCTTGTAGACGTGGGCGCCCACGCTGACCGTCAGACCGGAGTTATGGCCGTAACGGGTGACATACCCATTGCCATGGGTGATCTCCACCAGATAACCATAGCCGCTCATCCAGCCGGAGTAAGTGACCGTGCCACCGTCAGCGGCATAGATCGGAGTCCCCTTGGGGACCGCAATATCGATGCCCTTATGGTTGGTGGAGCCAATGCCGCCGGGGGACTTCCGCCCGCCGAAGTAGGACGTGATACGGCCGCTGGTAGGCCAGCGGAAGCTGCCGGTGGGATACCAGGTAGGCCGGGGCTTGGTGCCCTGAAGCCGGTACTCCGTGACCGGCTCCTTCAGCGTGACGGAGGAAAGAACCGTGCGCTCCGTTTCCTCGCCGTTGACGTAGGTGGCCATGGCCATCACGTCCGCCTTGCCGTATTCGCCCTTGGAGGTGACCTTATAGTCACCCTGATACAGGTCGGCGGAGTCGGTATATTCGATATTGTAGGACACATCGTCCAGATACCGCTCCTGCTTCACCACGGTCATGGTGAGATAGGGCACGGAGGCGGACAGGGTCAGCACCTCACCGATCTGGAGCTTGTTGATGTTATAGCCGGGGTTCAGCGCCAGCAGCTCGTTGGAGGTCATACCGTTGTTCTGGGCGATCTGGGACCAGGTGTCGCCCTTTTTCACCTCGTAAGTGACCTCGGCGGTCTTCGTGCTGTAGAGCAGCTCCGCGATGTAGCCCAGATTCATGATCTCGTCTGTGGGGACGTATTCCTGCCGGATCTCCACATCCTCCGCGAAGGTGCAGGAGATGGTGTCCTCGTCGGATGCGGCCTTCTGGAGCTGCTCCAGCAGTTCCTCCAGTGCGCCCTCATATGGGGTAGTGCCGATGCGTTCGCCGTTGACATACAGGCAGTAGGCGGAGGTCACGAGGCCGATTTCCTCGGACAGCTCATCCTCAAAGGTTTCCTGATCGCCGATGTCCTGCCGGAGCATCCAGCCGGAATCGTAATGCAGCAGCTCGTCGTCAATGGTGAAAGATCGGCCTAACGTCTGCGTGGTGACGGCCTCCAGTTCCTCCCGGACGCTCTCCGCCTCCGCCTTGGAGGGCAGAGTGCCCAGCACCTCGCCATCGTAGGTAACGGTGGTGCCTACGGTGAAGAAGGAGAAAAACAGGGCGATACCCGCCAGCACACAGCTCCCGCCCATGAACAGCACGGCGTGGAGCCGCTTGTCCTTTTCAAACCACTGGGCAAACCGGTTGGTGCGGTGGATGCGGTCCTTGCGGCGGCCCAGCAGGATCTCCCCGCAGACGGCTCGCCAGCGCCGGGAGCAGGCCCCACACCATCAGCAGGAATTGCAGCAGCCACCGGTTGGACTCCGGGAACCGGTGGGCCCGGGCCTCACGGAGGACCCGGCGGCAGCGGCGGCCGAACCAGCGGGTCTTTTTTCCGACCCGGAACCGGATGCGGCCCCAGAGGTCCGTTGGCTCCGGGGGCAGGCGGTGGGCTCTCCGGCGGCGGGGCTGCTGGGTCTTCGGAGACTCCGCCTCCTCCGGCCACTCCGGCATATTCAGTTCTTTTCTGGTATCCTGACTCATAAGACTCCTATATAAAACGAAATGGTTACAATTTGTTACCGCTTTATCTTAGCGCGTTTGACCCTATCCGTCAAGGCGATTCTCGCAAAAGGCCATAATTTTATGCATTTTAACGATGCTTTTAAGCCTGTTTTATCAGAGAGGACGCAAATTTCAGGAAATCTTACGCGGGATTTTGTCACTTTTTTTATTGACCATCCCGCCGGACCGTGTATAATAAAGAGTGCAAGATATCCCACAACAGAAAACCTTTGGAGGAATTTAAAATGTTTGAGTTTCTGATCAGCAAGCTGAAGGCGCATCCCCGCAAGATCGTCTTCACCGAGGGCACCGACCCCCGCATTCTGGAAG
>CAZFJB010000199.1:0-2952 GCA_964519775.1 uncultured Oscillibacter sp. | reverse complement strand
ATGAACGATGGCAGCATCTATCTGGCTCCCTACTTCGGCAACGTGACCATCATGCTCTACAATAAGCAGCTCATCGCCGACGCCGGCTATGCTCCCGAGGACATCACCACCTTCGAGGATCTGATGGACATCGCCAAGAAGGCTAACGCTGCCGGTAAGAAGGGCTTCCTGATCCGCGGCGGCAGCGGCGACAACATCGTCTCCGACTTCATCCCCCACCTGCTGGCTTACGGCGGCTGGGTCGTGGATAAGGACAACAACCCCACCGTGAATACCCCCGAGTTCAAGGCCGCCTTTGAGAACTATCTGGATCTGTACGCTCTGGGCGACACCATGGATAAGGATGACATCGTGGCGGCCATCGACGGCGGCAGCGCCGCTCTGGGCCAGGGCTGGCCCGGCTGGTATGTCCCCACCGCCGACTCCAACGCCGGTTATGTGGCCATCCCCACCAAGCTCTCTGACTCCGACACTGCCAAGAACACCTCCATGTACGGTGTGTGGTGCATCGGTATCCCCGCCAATGCCCCCCACAAGGATCTGGCTCTGAAGCTCTTTGAGTACGTCATGAGCGCTGATGTCCAGATGGACTCTATCGAGATCGGCGGCGTTCCCTGCCGTTACAGCTCTCTGCTGGACGCCGAGGTCCTCAAGACCTATCCTCAGTATGAGACCGTCTGCGCCGCTCTGGAGACCGGCGTGTATCGTCCCGTTATCGCTGAGTGGGCTCAGTTCACCAACATTCTGGGCGCCGAGATGGACACGGTCATCCAGGGCACCAAGTCCATGGATGACGCGCTGACCACTGCCCAGGCTCAGCTGGAAGACCTGCTGGCCGGCTAATTTCCATTGCGCGTCACAAACAGATAAACAGCAAACCGGGGCCGGACTTCGGCCCGGCCCCGGTTCCTTTTTTTGCCCTTTTACCACGCTTTCGCTCTCCTAACGCTCCAGAAATGAGGCCGCTGCTATGAAAAGAAATTCTACCGCAAGACTCCAGACGGCGGACATACAGACCAAGCGCTTTGGTCTCAAAATGCTGTCGCCTACCATGGTCATCCTGATCGTCATGACCGCCTATCCCCTGATCTTTACTCTGATCTACAGCTTTACCGACTACAATTACCTGAAAGGCACCGATAAGGCGTCCTTGGTCCTGTTCAAAAACTATATCAAGCTCTTCAAAAACGACTATTTCCGTCAGGCAGTCCTGAATACCATCAAGTTCACGCTTTTGGCCGTGGTCTTTGAGATGGTGCTGGGCCTGCTGATCGCGGTTTTCATCAATAGCCTGAAGCGGGGACAGAAGATCATGCGCACCCTGCTGCTCCTGCCGTATCTGCTCCCCGCCGTCACGGTAGCCCTGAGCTGGCGCATGATGCTCTCCGCCAACTACGGCATCATCAACCAGTTCCTCACCAGCCTGGGCCTGCCTTACTACAACTGGTTCATGGACATGAAAACGGCCTTCGGGACGATTTTGCTCATCGATGTGTGGCAGAACGTGCCCTTCGTGTTCCTGCTGCTGTTCGCTGCCCTGCAATCCGTGCCGGAGGGCCAGTATGAGGCCGCCCGCATTGACGGCGCGGGGACCTTCCAGCAGTTCTGGTATGTGACCATCCCCAATATCAAGGGGAATCTGGCCCTGTGCGCCCTGCTGCGGACCATCGATACCTTCCGTCTCTTCGAGAAGGTGAACGTCCTCACCGGCGGCGGCCCCGCGGGCACCACCTCCACCATCACGCAGTTCCTGTATAACTACGGCATCAAGACTCTGGACTTTGGCTTCGGCTCTGCCGCAGCTATCGTCATGACGGTGATGGTGCTCATCCTGTCCAGCTTCTACATCAAACGTGCTATTACCTGAGCGCCTATGGAAGAAAAGAAGTTTACCGTTACCTTTGTGAATGTAGGCTATGGCGAGGCCATCCTGCTGGAATGCCCGGATGCCACCCGCCCCAACGGCGTCTTTACCGCCCTGATCGACGGCGGCAGCGCCGAGGCGGCGGAGTTCGCCGACCGGTCCTCCGGGCGGCTCCCCATTGAGGAGTATTTCCGGAAGCGGGGGATCCGGCATCTGGATCTGGCCGTCAGCACCCATATCCACGAGGATCACATCTGCGGATTGCTGCGGGCGTGTGAGCTGGCGCCCCCTGCCGCGCTGTGGCAGACGCTGCCGGTGGATCTCTATCGATCCCTACCGGAGCTGGACGTGTCCGCGGCCCGGACACTGTCGGAGAGCAAGTTCCTCCGGGCACTGAACGACTATCGCCGCCTGTGCGGCCTGGTGGAGGAGCGGGGCGGCGTGATCCTGGCACCGGAAACCGGCGAAAAACTGGCGATTTGCCCGGATTTGAGTGTGAAAATACTGGCACCTTTCACAAAAAAGAGAGAGACTCTTGCGGAGGAAATGAAAGCGCTGTATAATGTTGCAAACGTTTTCGACCAGTTCCTCCAAAAGTTGGACGCGCTGGATGCCCGGATGAACAACTACAGTCTGGTGCTGCTGCTGGAATACCGGGGAAGCCGACTGCTGCTGCCGGGAGATACCAATCTCACCGGGTATGACGGCATTGATCCGGCGGAGCTGAAGGCGGACCTGTTCAAGGTGGGCCACCACGGACAAAAAGACGGCGCTGACACGGCGCTGGCAGATGCCGTGAGGGCGAAGGCTGTGGTCTGCTGCGCGTCCAGCGACCGGCGCTACAACAGCGCCCATCCAGATACCATGAAGCTGCTGGCAGACAGCGGAGCCACGCTGTATTTTTCCGACTGTCCCCCGATCAGCGGGATGACGGCTCCGCCCCATGAGGCACTGCGTTTCACCGTGGGTGCCCAGGGGGCCATTGAGGGCAGCTATCTGCCCAAGGTCTGATGAGAAAGAGGAGGAAACTCGTATGGCAGAAGTCGTTTTAAAGAATATCAAGAAGGTCTATCCCCATCAGGAGCCGA
>CAZFJB010000198.1:0-2980 GCA_964519775.1 uncultured Oscillibacter sp. | reverse complement strand
GGCCGTATGCAGAGCCGTTCCAAGTACGGTGCCAAGCGTCCCAAGCAGAAGTAAGCTTCTGCACCCATGAATTGAGCTTTGCCGAAAAGGTTTTATATAGATTTTACCTCTTTGGCAGGGCGTACAGCGGCCTGATGGCTGCTGAGTACCTATGATTTCTATTATAATAAGAAGGAGGGAAGCAAAGTGCCCAGAAGAGGTAATGTTCCCAAGAGAGAAGTTCTGCCCGATCCTATGTACGGCAGTGTGCTGGTGACCAAGCTGGTCAACAGCGTGATGCTGGACGGCAAGAAGGGCGTGGCGCAGAAGGTGGTTTACGCTGCTTTCGATCAGATCAAGGAGAAGACTGAGAAGGACCCCGTTGAGGTCTTCCAGCAGGCTCTGGAGAATGTCATGCCCAGCCTGGAAGTCAAGGCTCGCCGTGTCGGCGGCGCCAACTATCAGGTGCCCATGGAGGTTCGTCCTGCCCGTCGTCAGACCCTGGCTCTGCGTTGGCTGACCGCGTATTCCCGCGCCCGCAGCGAGCGCACCATGGCCGAGCGTCTGGCCGGTGAGCTGATGGATGCCGCCAACAACACCGGCGCGTCTGTGAAGAAGCGTGAAGAAATGCACAAACAGGCTGAAGCCAACAAGGCATTCGCCCACTTCCGCTGGTAAGGCAAGGAGTACAGTATGCCGAGAAAAACACCGCTTAAAAACGTCCGCAACATTGGCATCATGGCTCATATCGATGCCGGTAAGACTACGACTACCGAGCGTATTCTGTTCTACACCGGCAAGAGCTACAAGATCGGCGAGACCCACGACGGTACCGCCACCATGGACTGGATGGCACAGGAGCAGGAGCGTGGTATCACCATCACCTCCGCCGCTACCACCTGCTTCTGGTCCGGCTCTGCCAACCAGTTCCCCCAGACCCGCATCAACATCATTGACACCCCGGGCCACGTGGACTTCACCGTTGAGGTCCAGCGTTCCCTGCGCGTGCTGGACGGCAGCGTGACCGTTCTGTGCGCCAAGGGCGGCGTGGAGCCCCAGTCTGAGACCGTGTGGCGTCAGGCAGACGAGTATAAGGTCCCCCGCATGATCTACGTCAACAAGATGGACATCATGGGCGCCGACTTCTATAACGTTCTGCGCATGATCCACGACCGTCTCAAGTGCAACGCCGTGCCCATCCAGCTCCCCATCGGTTCCGAGGATACCTTCAAGGGCATCATCGACCTGGTGGAGATGGACGCTGACATCTACTATGATGAGATGGGCAAGGATATGCGCGTGGAAGAGATCCCCGCTGACATGAAGGATCTGGCAGAGGAATACCACGAGAAGCTGCTGGATGCCGTCTCCATGTTCGATGACTCCATTATGGAGGACTATCTGGAAGGCAAGGAGATCGACTGCGCCCGCATCCGCAAGGCCATCCGTGAGGCCACCATCGCCAACGAAATGGTCCCCGTTGTCTGCGGTACTTCCTACCGCAACAAGGGCGTTCAGAAGCTGCTGGACGCCGTGGTGGACTATATGCCCGCCCCCGATGACGTGCCCGCCATCAAGGGCGTTAACCCCAAGACCGACGAGGAAGAGGATCGTCATTCTACCGATGATGAGCCCTTCTCCGCTCTGGCTTTCAAGATCATGACCGACCCCTATGTGGGCCGTCTGAGCTTCTTCCGTGTGTACTCCGGCCATCTGGCCACTGGTTCTACCGTGCTCAACAGCGTGAAGAACCAGAAGGAGCGCATGGGCCGTATCCTGCAGATGCACGCTAATCACCGTGAGGATATCGAAGAGGTTTACGCCGGCGACATCGCCGCCGCCGTGGGCCTGAAGAATACCACTACCGGTGATACCCTGTGCGACGAGAAGGCCCCCGTGATCCTGGAGTCCATGGACTTCCCCGAGCCCGTGATCCGTGTCGCCATCGAGCCCAAGACCAAGGCTGGTCAGGAGAAGATGGGTCTGGCACTGGTGAAGCTGGCTGAAGAGGACCCCACCTTCCGCACCTGGACCGATGAAGAGACCGGCCAGACCATCATCGCCGGCATGGGCGAGCTGCATCTGGAGATCATCGTCGACCGTCTGCTGCGTGAGTTCAAGGTGGAGGCCAATGTGGGCGCTCCCCAGGTCGCTTACAAGGAGACTGTCCGCAAGAAGGTGGACCAGGACACCAAGTACAAGCGCCAGAGCGGCGGTTCCGGCCAGTATGGTCACGTCAAGATCACCGTGGAACCCAACGAGTCCGGCAAGGGCTACGAGTTCGTCAACGCTGTGGTCGGCGGCGCCATCCCCAAGGAATTCATCCCCGCTGTCGATGCCGGTATCCAGGGTGCCCTGCAGTCCGGCGTGGTCGCTGGCTTCCCTGTGGTGGACGTCAAGGTCACTCTGTACGATGGCTCCTATCACGAGGTGGACTCCTCCGAAATGGCGTTCAAGATCGCCGGCTCCATGGCCTTCAAGGAGGCCTGCCGCAAGGCTGATCCCGCCCTGCTGGAGCCCATCATGAAGGTTTCTGTGATCGCTCCCGACGAGTACCTCGGTACCGTCATCGGCGACCTGACCTCCCGCCGCGGCCAGATCCAGGGCCAGGAGGCTCGTCCCGGCGCGCAGCAGGTGGACGCTCTGGTGCCTCTGGCCAACATGTTTGGCTACGCTACCGACCTGCGTTCCAACACCCAGGGCCGTGGTCAGTACACCATGGAGCCCCACAGCTATGCTGAGATCCCCAAGAGCATCCGCGACAAGATCGTGGAGGAGCGGGGCAAGAAGAACGATTGATTTCGGTCTTGCTTTTCAGCGTAACTTATTGTAAAATAAACGGTGCTATGAACCGCGCCGTCCACATCAACCAACACTATTATCAATTTGAATTGACAGGAGGATCATCAAATGGCTAAGCAGAAATTTGAAAGAAACAAGCCCCATGTAAACATCGGCACCATCGGCCACGTTGACCACGGCAAGACCACCCTGACCGCCG
>CAZFJB010000197.1:0-2990 GCA_964519775.1 uncultured Oscillibacter sp. | reverse complement strand
CCTTTTTGATGACCGTGACCGCGATGTGATAGGTGGGCAGGGTCATGTCCACCACGATGCAGGCCGCCAGCAGGACAGCCAGGATCACCGCGGTGCCGATCATGCCGCTTCTGTTGTTCGTTTTCATAGCCATCCCTCCTTACACCTTGTCGGTGACCTTTTCACCGAACAGGCCGGTGGGCTTCACGCACAGGACCACGATCAGCAGGGCGAAGGTAAACGCATCGGAGAAGGTGGTGTAGCCCAGACCCTTGATGATCTCCTCGCACAGGCCGATGATGAACGCGCCCACCACCGCGCCGGGGATGGAGCCGATGCCGCCGAACACCGCCGCCACGAAGGCCTTCAGACCCGGCATACCGCCGGAGGTGATGGCCACGGAGGGATAGTTGGTGAAGTACAGCAGGGAGCCGACCGCCGCCAGGAAGGAGCCGATGATGAAGGTCATGGAGATGACGGAGTTGATCTTGATGCCCATGAGCTGAGCCGTTTCAAAATCCTTGGCCGCCGCCCGCATGGCCATGCCGATCTTGGTGTGGTTGATGAGATACACCAGGATCACCACCAGAACGATGGTCAGGATAGGAGTCACCAGAGTGACCCGCTTGGTAGAAGCGCCCAGCACCACCACGTTCTCGGAGATCCAGGGGATGGGATTGCTGACGGGCTGGGGCACGCCGCCGGTGAGGTAGAAGGACAGGTTCTGGATCAGGTAGCTGACACCGATGGCGGAGATCATCACGCTCATCCGGGGTGCCTGCCGCAGGGGCTTGTAGGCCACCCGCTCAATGGTGAAGCCCAGGACCACCGTGGCGATGAGCACCAGGGGCAGCGCGATGTAGAATGGCAGAGAGGTGGTGGAGTACACCATCACCAGGCCCGCCACCATGAACACGTCGCCGTGGGCGAAGTTGATCAGGCGCAGGATGCCGTACACCAGGGTATAACCAATGGCGATCAGCGCGTACTGACCGCCTACGGAAACGCCGTTCAATAAATACGGAAATAGATCTTGCATGAGGAAAACCTCCTGTGGTCGTTCTCTGTTTGGCACTGGGCCGTCTCGAAAAAACGGTGCCTGGCCGCTCTTTCGGGGCGACCCAATCATATGCGAAAAAAGGGGCCAGCGGCGGAAATGCCGCCGGCCCCTTTGGCGCGAAAGGGAGGGATCAGTCGACGGTCTGGATCTTCACGAAGTCCCAAACGCCGTCCACGGTGTTGGCGGTCTTGATGAACGCGCCGTCACGCTTGGCATCGCCGATGTCGTCGAACTCGATCAGACCGGTCACGCCCTCGAAGCTGACGGAAGGCATGGCAGCCAGCACGGCGGCACGGTCGGCGCTACCGGCAAGCTTCAGGGCCTCCAGAGCGGTGAGGTAAGCGTCATAGCCCACGGCGGTCACAGCGGCGATCATGTCGTTGCCGCCGTTGTTGGTCAGCTGGTCGGGGTTGGCGTTCAGCCATTCCTTGATGCCGTTATCGAAATCAGGGTTGCCGCCTTCCTGATAGAAGGTGGTGACGAAGGCGCTGATGTCCTCGCCGGTAGCGGCCTCGATGACCTTGTTGTTGTCCCAGGTGTCGGAGCCCAGCAGAGCGCCGGTGTAGCCCTGAGCGGCGGAGGCCTCAACGATCAGCTGCGCATAGTTGATGGAGACGGGAGCGAAGATAACGCCGGCGTTGGCAGACTTGGCGTTGTTGATGTAGGAGACGAAGTTGGCGCTGCCCTCGGGGAAGTCTTCCTTCACCACGGTGCCGCCCAGAGCCTCGAAGGCCTGCTGGAAGTAATAGACCAGACCCTGGTCATAGTCGCTGCCCAGCATGGCCAGGGTGTAAGCGGTGGTCACGCCCAGCTCATTATAAGCGTAGTTGGCCAGAACGGTGCCCTGGAAGGGATCCAGGAACGCCAGACGGAAGTACACATCGCAGTCCGCGGTGACCTGGGGGTTGGTGCAGGAAGTACCCAGGGCGGGCATACCGGCCTCAGCAAACACTGCGCCGCCGGCCATGGAAACGCCGGAGCCGTAGGAGCCAAGGACGATGGACACGTCGCGGCTGATCAGCTCAGCGGCGGCGGAGGGGCCGTTTTCGGGAGTGGTGCGGTTATCCACGATCTCCAGCTGGACATCATAGGTCTCGCCGCCGATCTCCACGGTGGGATACAGATAGTGGGCGTACTCAATGCCCAGGATCTCCTGCTTGCCGCCGGCGCCGTTGTCGCCGGTCTGAGGCTCATAAACACCGATCTTGACGACCTTATTGCCGGAAGCGGCGCTGCTCTGGCTGCCGCTTCCGGAAGAGCTGGAACTGGAACTGCTGCTGCCGCCGCAGGCCGCCAAACTCAGGGCCATGGCCATGGCCAGCATCGCGGAAAGTAACTTCTTCATTCTCTTCATCCTCCTTTGATCCTTTCATGCCGTGTCCGCCACGGCCCGGGGACCCTTCCCCGGTTTATTGATGTAATGTATTTTATGTGTAAAACGCCCTCCGCGCAAGATGAATCCCGCACAAAAAATTTTTGTCTTCTTTTCCCATTTTTCCTTCTATTTGGCGCTCATGCCCGTCCATTCGTCCTTCCATTGTGGACATTTTAAAAATATGGGGAAATTTTGCTCGCACTCTGTCCGCAGCGCAAAGACAATCGTTTTCGTAAATTTGACGAACTCCCGTCATCGGCCCTTCTCTTTTTTCGCCGGTTGCTATGCGAAAGCATAGCAACCATTTGATTGCGCCCTTTTCTCGCCATGATGTGGCAGCCGAAAATGATGCGCAAAAAAACTTCATGCAAGCAGCTTTTGCGCTTTTCATGGCGCGTGTGAACGCATGAAGTTTTATACAAGCCCTAAGCCCCTTTGCCCCATTTCCCCTCCCCGCTCCCTCCAAAAACAAAACCGCCCCCGGAGGAAGTTCCTCCGGGGACGCTGTTCCGATTCGGTTTTCTTTACAGGGGCATGATGGTCAGCCGGCCCAGCAACAGCGCTGCCGCTCCCACC
>CAZFJB010000196.1:0-3012 GCA_964519775.1 uncultured Oscillibacter sp. | reverse complement strand
GCCATGAACGCTGCCAAGAACGCCGGCCTGACCGACATCACCATCGTTGGCTTCGACGGCAACAAGTCCGCTGTTGAGCTGATCAAGGACGGCGAGCTGGTGAAGGCTACCGTCGCCCAGCAGCCCTTCCAGATGGGTTATGAGGTCGTCAAGGCTGCTTACGCTGCCCTGAACGGCGAGACCGTCGAGGAAGTCATCAGCGCTCCCGTCCTGGTCGTGACCGCTGAGAACGCTGACGAGTATCTGGCCAGCCTCTAATCCAGAGCGCTGTTGATCGGTACTTAACATCTGAATGCAACGGGAATTTGGCGGCAGACCCCTGCCGCCAAATTTCCGGTTCATAAAACCTTCCCGCAAGACGCGCTGCCGGATGGCGGAGCGTCCGTGGGAAAGACTGCGCCGCGTTGTTCCCGCTCTGGGTGGGAGTGGTATGCGGCTTATTTAAACGTTTGCGGCAGTTTGGGTCGCAAAATGCGGGTGTTTTCATCCGTGATCTGAGAATCAGGAAAGAAACGAGGTAATTCCATGAGCGAATATGTCGTCGAATTGAAAAATGTTACCAAGCGTTTTCCTGGTGTCGTTGCATTGAAAAACATGTCTATTGGCATCAGACCGGGCGAGATCCACGGTCTGATCGGCGAGAACGGTGCCGGTAAATCCACTTTGATCAAGGTGCTCACCGGTGTGCATACTCCCGAGGAGGGCGAGATCTTTGTGGACGGCGAGAAAAAAGTCTTCCGCAATCCGGTCCAGTCCCGGGAAGCTGGTATTGCCTGTGTGTATCAGGAGCTGAACATCGTCAAGCAGCTTTCTGTAACGGATAATGTTTTCATGGGACGTGCCGTGAAAAAGGGCTTCCTGCTGGACTATCCCAGAATGTATAAGGAAGCCGCCGATGCCCTGAACACGCTGGGTCATCCCGAGATCGACGTAAAAATGGAAGCTGGCAAGCTGGGTACCGGCTTGCAGCAGATGGTGGAGATCGCCAAGGCGGTCTCTCTGGACGCGAAACTCATCATTATGGATGAGCCCACCTCCTCTCTGGGCAAGGAAGAGATCGCCCAGTTGATGGAGGTCGTCCGCGGCCTGAAGGCCAAGGGCGTGGCCATCCTGTTTGTTTCCCATAAATTGGAAGAGCTCTTTGAACTCTGTGACCGTGTCACCGTCATGCGTGACGGCGAGCACATCATCACGGAAGACATCGCCAACATGACGGAGGATTCCCTCATCAACGCCATGGTGGGCCGGACCCTGGATAACCTCTATCCCAAGGAGTTCGGCGAGAAGGGCGATGTGTGGCTGGAGGTCAAGAACGTCAACGAGGCGGGCGTCCTCCACGATGTGTCCTTCCAGTGCCGCGCGGGTCAGATCACCGGCTTTGCCGGTCTGGTGGGCGCAGGCCGTACCGAGACCATGCGAGCTGTCTTCGGCGCCGACAAGATCGACAGCGGCGAGGTCTATGTCAAGGGCGAAAAGGTCCATATCAGAGGGCCTAAGGACGCTATCCGGCATAAGATCGCCTTCCTGACTGAGGACCGTAAGGGCCAGGGCCTTGTGCTCTCCCTGGACGTGCGCACCAACCTGATCCTGGCCAATATGAAGGGCTTCAGCAATGGTCCCTTCCTGGATAAGGGCCGCATCGAGGCGGCCGGCGAGGATAACGTGGCCTCTTTGAAGATCAAGACCCCCTCTCTGGACGAGGTGGTCGGTCAGCTCTCCGGCGGCAACCAGCAGAAGGTGGTCATCGGCAAGTGGGTCAACACCGACGCTGATATCTTCATTTTCGACGAGCCTACCCGCGGTATCGACGTGGGCGCCAAGATCGAGGTCTACCGCGTGATGAACGACCTGGTCAAGGCCGGTAAGTGCGTGATCATGGTCTCCTCCGAGCTGCCGGAGATCCTGGCCATGAGTGACCATGTGGTGGTCATGCGGGGCGGCCGCGTCATGGCCAACGTGGAGCGTGACTCCAAGCATTTCAACTCTGAAGACATTATGAAAGCGGCTTGGGGAGGAGAGTTAGACTAATATGAAAAAGAATAGTACGGCAAAAGAGCTTTTGCAGAAGGTGGGCACGCTGGCGGCCCTTATCATTCTCTGCGCGATCTTCTGTATCGCCATGCCCACCAAGTTCCCGAAGGTCGGCAACATCATGAACATCCTGAAGCAGGCTTCCATCAACTGCCTGATCGCTTCCGGTATGCTCTGCTGCCTGATCACCGCCGGTATCGACCTGTCCGTGGGCTCCAACTGCGTGCTGTGCACCTGCGTCATCGGCGTGATGGTGCAAAGCGGCATCACCAATCCCGTTCTGCTGGTCCTGGTGGGCCTGGCTGTGTCCACCTGCGCCGGTATTATCAACGGTCTGCTGCTGACCCGTCTGGATCTGCCCCATCCCTTCGTGTCCACCATGGGCATGAAGAACGTGCTGTGGGGCCTGGCGCTGGTCATCACCGGTTCCAAGTCCATCGGCTTCACCAACACCGGCATTGACGGCCTGATGTGGATCGGCGGCGGCTCTGTCTTCAAGATGACTGACGCGGCCGGCAAGGTCACCTTCCCCGGCATCCCCTTCAGCTTCATCCTGGTCATCATCGTTTTCTGCATCTTCCATGTGTTCCTGAACAAGTCCGCTCTGGGCCGTCAGATCTACTGCTGCGGCGGCAACGCTGAGGCTGCCCGTCTGTCCGGCATCCCCTCCAAGAACGTGCTGACCTTCGTCTATGCTCTGTCCGGCTTCATGGCCGGTATGGCTGGTGTGGTCTCCGTTGGTCGTCTGGCTTCCGCCAACGGCAATGCCGGTCAGACCTACGATAACGACGCCATCGCTGCCTGTATCGTGGGCGGCGCCTCCTTCACCGGCGGCAAGGGCACTATCTGGGGCACCCTGATCGGCGCTCTGATCATGGCTGTCATCCGCAACGGCCTGAACCTGATGGGCGCTTCCAACGACGTGCAGTACATCGTCATCGGCGCTGTCATCATCCTGGCTGTTACCATCGACGTTGTCCG
>CAZFJB010000195.1:0-3064 GCA_964519775.1 uncultured Oscillibacter sp. | reverse complement strand
GTCCAACATCGGATTCATTCTTACCAACCAGCGGACCAAGGCCACCCGGTTCTATCCCTGCGCCGGAGCTACGGAAAATTCCGCCCGGGAGTCCGCCCAGAGCCAGGTGCAGCAGATGCGCTATGAGGCGACCTTCCCCCTGCTGCTGAACATTGCGGACCAACCCACCTATTTCATGGCCCTCAAGGGCGCGGACGGTCTGGTGAAAATGTACGCCATGGTGAACGTGCAGCAGTACAACATCGTGGAGACGGGGCAGACCGTGGCTGCCTGCGAGGAAAATTACCGCCGCACCCTGGCCAACAACGGCATCATTGGCGGTGAGGCTGCCGAAGTGCCGGAGACGAACGCGGAGCTGCGGTCGGTGGAGGGCGTGCTCGCGGAGATCCGCTCTGCCGTCATCGAGGGCAGCAGCGTCTACTTCCTGCGCTTTGAGGGCGAGGAAGATTTCAGCGTGCGCCTGAGCGCGGCGGAGGTGGCCTACGCGCCGCTGCTGAATGTGGGCGAACGTGTGCGGGTGCTCTACTATGACGGTCATGTGAGTGAATACTGGATCGAAGGGTGCGATGTGGAGCGTCTGGCGGAAGCCGCGCCCGCGGAGGCGCCGACAGAGGAACCGCCTGCCGGGGAAGCGGTTCAGACGGCCTGAGAAACGAAAAAAGGAGCACCGGGACACAGCGTGTCCCGGTGCTCTTTTTTTACCGGAGCCTTTGACAAAACTGTCAAATCACGCTGGAAAATTTTGGAAGGTCCCGACTGGATTTTTCGTTGTAAACGTTCACGTGATGTGCTATCGTTGTGGTATCGAAAATGGGGAAGGGGACTTGGTATGCTGGCTTTGGACTTTATCAACGTAGGCAACGGCGACTCCATCCTGATCCGGGAACTGGAGGGCGGCAAGCAGAAATTCGCCATGATGGTGGACTTTGGCCACGATAATCTGGTGCGGGACGACCATCCCGGAGAGCTGGACCCACGCTCTCAGCGGATCTACGCCGGGGATTTCCTGCGGGA
Organism: uncultured Oscillibacter sp.; assembly: GCA_964519775.1. Taxonomy (GTDB): domain Bacteria; phylum Bacillota; class Clostridia; order Oscillospirales; family Oscillospiraceae; genus Oscillibacter. The sequence continues at coordinate 2,050 of CAZFJB010000195.1, read as the reverse complement.
GATCGGCGTGGAGCACCTGGATCTGGCCCTGGCCACCCACTTCCACCGGGACCACATCGGCGGGCTGCGCCGGGTGCTGGAGGCGGTGACGGTGGGGGAGATGATGGCCACCTATTTCCCACCGGAGGACGCGCCGCGGCTATTCCCCTATGAAGATATGACCTTCCCCAAAGCGGGCCGTTCCCTGATCAACTGTCTGGAGCTGTATGCCGGGGCTTTCCGGGCCAATCCCGGCCGGGTGGAGAAAAAGACGCTGCTGCCCGGTGACGCCCAGGTGACATTGCACTTGACGGATGATCTGAAAATGGACATCCTCTTCGGTGAGCCGGCCCTCTATCCCCGGCAGAGAGCGGTTTATGACGCGGTATACGCCGGAGAGCGGAACGCCTATGATCTGCTCCACTGGGGCAAGGCCATGAACATTTCCTCCCTGCGCCAGCGGCTCTATTACCATGGGAAAGAGATCGTGCTGGGCGGCGATGCCTACGCCCATGTATGGGAGACACCCAGCATGACCCCCTGCGACATTCTGAAGATCCCCCACCATGCCTCCTTTGACTCTACCTCCCGGAAAATGCTGGAGCTGCTTCAGCCCAAAACGGCGGTGGTGACCGTGGCGGCCCGGCGGCCGGACGAGCGGCCCCACCCCTATGTGGTGTCCCTGATCCAGGAGTACGTCCCGGAGGTCCACTATACCGACGCTGTGGAGATCCCCGGTCTGGTGGAGCCGAAATTCCACAAGGCGGTCCATCTGGAAGTGGAATGAGCATAGCAGACAGTTTATCTGGATTGAACACTATGATCGAAAAAAATCGCCCGTCCGGCATCAGCCGGACGGGCGATTTGGTTTGCTTTGAGAGGGAGATTACTTGTACATCTCCGGCTTCTCCATGGTCTCCACCTTCAGGAACTGAGAGGTGCCGCGGGAAGCGTTCAGAGCGTCACCGGCAACGCAGGCCACATAGCCGTCCCAGGAGGAGGGACCGGTCAGCTTGCCGGCGTGGACGGACTCCACCCACTTGCAGAACTCGATGTCGTAAGCCTCGATGAAGCGCTCCTTCCAGTCGGTCATGATGGGCATGGACTCGGCGGGATTCAGGCTGTCCCAGCCCTGGGGACGAGAGCGGCGGACAACAGCGTAGGGATCGGGCAGCTTCACGGTGCCGTTCTCGCAGACGACCTCGCACTGGATGTCATAGCCGTAGCCGTCGGCCACCTGGACCTCCACATCGATGAAGCAGCCCTTCTTGGTGCGCATCAGCATGACCTGGGGGTTGTCATAGCCCTTGTCGGAGTTGGCGCTCTGGCGGACCTTCACGCACTGCACGTCCTCATACTCGTCGTCCAGCAGCCAGCGGCAGATGTCCAGCTCGTGGATGGCCACGTTGGTAACACCGTTCTCGGTCTTGAAGCCCGGGCCCTGAGACACGTTGCGATGGCAGGCCTTGATGACCAGAGGAGCGCCGATCTCGCCGGAGTCGATGATGCGCTTCATCTCGGCATAGCCGCGGTCATAGTGACGCATGAAGCCCACCTGCACCAGGCGCTTGCCGATCTCCTGCTCACGCTTGATGATCTCCTCGCAGTCCTTGGCGTTCTGGCTCAGGGGCTTCTCGCAGAAGCACCACTTCTCCTCGGCCAGGGTCTTCATGACGTAGTCATGATGGGTGGGGTCGATGGAGGTGATGACAACGGCTTCCACATCGGGGTCCTTGATCATGCCATCGCAGTCGTTGCCGTAGGACTTGATGCCGTACTTGGCAGCGGTCTCATCAGCGGCGGCGGCCACATAGTCGGACACAGCCACAACGGTAGCGCCGGGGACGGTCTCAATGATGCGGCGGCAGTGATCCTTGCCGATGGCGCCGCAGCCGATAATGCCGATCTTCAGAATGTTTTCCATGATAATGTACCTTCCTTTTTTGATTTTGGATGGATTTTTTGAATTTTGATCATTTTCGTCAGGGCGTGTACCTGGCGAAAATTCCCCGACCTGTGCGCCCTTGGGGCGCACACACCAGTGAGTGGATCTCACTGGTGAGGGGGAGGT
>CAZFJB010000194.1:0-3084 GCA_964519775.1 uncultured Oscillibacter sp. | reverse complement strand
ATGGCACAGGATAAAAAGGTTGAACAGATCACCAGCATGGAGGACGATTTTGCCCAATGGTATACCGACATCTGCAAGAAAGCGGAGCTGATCGACTATTCCAGCGTGAAGGGCTTTATGATCCTGCGCCCTTATGGCTATGCCATCTGGGAAAATATCCAGCGCATTATGGACGGGATGTTCAAGGCCACCGGCCATGTGAACGTGGCCATGCCGGCCCTGATCCCCGAGAATCTGCTGAAAAAGGAGGGCGAGCTGGTCAACGGCTTTGCCCCGGAGTGCGCGTGGGTCACCATGGGCGGTGGCGACAAGCTGGAGGAGCGGCTGGCCTTCCGGCCCACCTCTGAGACCATGTTCTGCGATCATTGGCACAGCATTTTGCAGACGTACCGGCAGCTCCCCATGCTTTACAACCAGTGGTGCTCCGTCATCCGCTGGGAGAAGAGCACCCGTCCCTTCCTGCGCAGCCGGGAATTCTGGTGGCAGGAGGGCCACACCATCCACGAGACCGCCGAGGAGGCCATGGCGGAGACGGAGCAGCAGCTCAACTGCTATGCCGACTTCTGCCGGGACGCTCTGGCCATGCCCGTGCGGAAGGGCCGCAAGACCGACAAGGAGAAGTTTGCCGGCGCGGAGGCCACCTACACTATCGAGGCGATGATGAAGGATCACAAGGCCCTTCAGTCCGGCACCAGCCACTATTTCGGTGACAAGTTCTCCCGGGCTTACGACGTGACCTTCGCCGGCCGGGACAATAAGTTGCAGTATCCCTTCCAGACCTCTTGGGGATCTTCTACCCGCCTGATCGGCGCCATCATCATGACCCATGGCGACGACAACGGCCTGGTGCTGCCCCCCGCTATCGCCCCCATTCAGGTGGTGGTGATCCCCGTGGCGGCGCATAAGCCCGGTGTGATGGATGCCGCTGTCGCGCTTCGTGACCGGCTCACCGCTGCCGGTCTGCGGGTGAAGCTGGACGATTCCGACAACTCCCCCGGCTGGAAGTTTGCCGAGTATGAGATGAAGGGCGTGCCTGTCCGTGTGGAGATCGGCCCCCGGGATCTGGAAAAGGGGCAGTGCTGCCTGGCCCGCCGGGATACCGGTGAGAAGACCTTCGTGGCGCTGGACGCCTTGGAGACGGAGGTCCAGGACCTGCTGACCGCCGTACACGACAACCTCTATGCCCAGGCCGCCAAGAATCTGGAGGACAACACCTTCGACCTGACCACCTGGCAGGAGGTCAAGGAGATGGCGGAGAGCAAGGGCGGCTTCGCCAAGACGAAGTGGTGCGGCAAGCTGGAGTGCGAACTGAAGATGAAGGAACTGGCAGGCGTGTCCAGCCGCTGCATGCCGCTGGAGCAGTCCGGCACCGAGGGCGTGTGCCCTGTCTGCGGTGAGAAGTGTACCACCGATATTTATTGGGGCGTGGCTTACTAAGCACTTTGCACTTAGTGAACAAAGACCACAGATCAATACACAAAAACAGCATCCGGTTTTTCAGGGAAAACCGGATGCTGTTTCTTTACTTGTAGGAATCTGCCAGAGCTTTGAATTTCGGCAGAGAGCGCTGGATCATTTCCGTTTGGACGCAGTAGGCAATGCGGAAGTGACCGGGGGCGCCGAAGCCGCTGCCGGGGACCAGCAGCAGATCAAACTGCTTGGCCCGCTCACTGAAAGCCATATCATCCGGCTCCAGGGACCGGGGGAAGAGGTAGAAGGCGCCGCCGGGCTGGACCACATGGTAGCCCATCTCCCGCAGAGAATCGGTGAGCAGGGCACAGTTGCGCTCATAGACGCTGATGTCCGCCGTCAGGCCGCAGCATTCGGAGACCACCTGCTGGAAAAGGCTGGGGGCGTTGACATAGCCCAGGGAGCGGCCAGCGCCCGCGGCGGCGGAATAGACAGCGGCGCTGTCCGTCACCTGCCGGGGGACCAGCACATAGCCGATGCGCTCGCCGGGGAGAGAGAGGGACTTGGAAAAGGAATAGCACACGATGGTGTCCTGGTAGATGGAGGGGATCCAGGGGGCGGTCTCTCCGCCAAAGACGATCTCACGGTAGGGCTCGTCGGAGATCAGGTAGATGGGATGGCCGTAGAGAGCCTCTTTGGCCCGGAGGATGGCGGAGAGGGTCTCCAGGGTCTGGCGGGAGTAGACCACGCCGGAGGGGTTGTTGGGCGTGTTGATGACCACGCCCTTGGTATGGCAGGTGATGGCCGACTCAAAGGCGGCAAAGTCGATCTGGAAGCCCTCAATTTCCGGCGGGATGATCTTCACCCGGCCGCCGGCGCTCTGGATAAACACCTGATATTCCGGGAAATGGGGGGCAAAGAGGATGTACTCGTCCCCGGGGCAGGTGAGGCCGCCGAAAACGCAGCAGAGGGATGCCGCCGCGCCTACGGTGAGATACAGCTCCGAGGCTGTGTACTGCTGACCAAAGCGGCAGTTGAGATCATCGGCGATCCGCTGGCGGGCCCCTGTGTCGCCGGCGGCGCTGGTGTAACAGTGGATGGTGTCCGGCTGCTGACGCAAGAGCCGCATGGCCGTCTCGTTCACCGCGTCAGGGGCCGGCACACTGGGATTGCCCAGAGAGAAGTCGAACACATTCTCCGCCCCGACCTCCGCCGCCCGCTGACGGCCATATTCAAACAGTTCCCGGATCACAGAGCGGGCTGTGCCCAGTTGAAGCATACGCTGAGAAACCATCTTCGTCCTCCTGTTTTGCAAAAGCCCGCCGGAAACCGCCCTGTCACGGCAGCAGGCAGCGGCCATATTTGAAATTTCTCTCATTTTAGCACAGGAAAACAGCGGTGTAAATCGTCGAGTGTTCTTGATTTCCCGGAAAAAGTGCGTGCTTTTTTGGAGTTTTTCGCATTTTGCTTGACGTTTGTCCGGTTTTTCGCTAAAATAGATAAACTTGGAAAGAATACTTTATATTTTGAGATATACGAAAGGCAGACTATGGCAACGACATTTATCGATAAGGCCCGGATCACAGTCCGGGCAGGCAACGGCGGAAACGGCGCGGTGGCCTTCCACCGGGAAAAATATGTGGCGGCCGGCGGCCCTGACGGCGGCGACGGCGG
>CAZFJB010000193.1:0-3134 GCA_964519775.1 uncultured Oscillibacter sp. | reverse complement strand
GTACCCAGCTGCATCGTGCTGGACACCTGCAAGGGCAAGGGCGCTACCTTTGCCGAGCCCAAGCACGACCACTCCTCTCAGCCCAATGAAGAGCAGTGGGCCGAGGCGCTGGCCGCCTCTGAGAAGGCTCTGGCCGACGTGAAAAACGCTTAAGGAGGGTGCGAGAAATGAGTGTAAAACTGATCGGCAAGCATGAGAAGGACTCCCGCGCCTCCCGCGACGCGCTGGCTCTGACCCTGAACGAGATGATGGCAGAGGACAAGTCCATCTGCTATGTTGACTGCGACCTGATGGGCTGCATCAATACCAAGATGCTCCAGAAAAACTATCCCGACCGGGCTTTCGAGGCCGGTATTGCCGAGGGCAACGGTGCCGGCGTGGCCGCTGGCCTTGCCGCCACCGGCAAGAAGGTGTTTTTCCATTCCTTCGGCACCTTCTCCTCCCGCCGCTGCTTTGACCAGATCTACATGTCCGCCGCCTACGCTGGCCTGACGGTCCATGTTCTGGGCTCTGACGCTGGCGTCACCGCCGCGTTCAACGGCGGCACCCATATGCCTCTGGAGGATGCCGCTATGTACCTGAGCATCCCCGAGACTACCGTGCTGGACCCCGCTGACTATGCTCAGCTGGAATCCATCACCCGTCAGCTCCCCTCCATCGACAAGGGCGTGACCTACACCCGTTTTGTCCGCAAGGGCATCGTGAAGGTCTATGACGACGGTTCTGATTTCCCCATCGGCAAGGGCGTTGTTCTCCATGAGAGCGACAACGACGCTGCCACCATCATCACCTCCGGCATCATGGTGGACGAGTCTCTGAAGGCCTATGAGGCCCTGCAGGCTGAGGGCATCAATGTCCGCGTCATCGATATGTTCACCTGGAAGCCTCTGGACGAAGAGCTGGTCATCAAGGCCTCCAAGGAGACCGGTGCCATCGTCACCGCCGAGAACCACAACGTGGCCTGTGGTCTGGGCAGCGTGGTGGCCAACTGCCTGGCCAAGAACGCTCCCGCTGTGCAGGAGTTCGTTGGCGTGCAGGATGTGTTCGGCCAGGTCGGTCCCCAGGACTTCCTGATGGACGAGTATGGTCTCCGCGCCGCCAACATTGTTGAGGCGGTCAAGAAGGCCATTTCCCGCAAGTAAAATTCCCACGGCTGTCCCGGTGCAAGCCGGGGCAGCCCGCGCGCCAATTATAAATTTGATAAGGAGATCGATTACAATGGCAAAAGCAATGGACGCTTTCTCCGCTTCTCTGATGGCTGACAAGCGCGAGATCATCTTCGCCCCCACCGTCTACAAGTTCGACACCTTCGCCGCCATGGCTGAGGAGTTCAAGCTGAATGAGCGTGACGTGGTCCTGACCAACGAGTTCATCTACAAGCCCTTCATGGAAGAGCTGGGCCTCAAGTGCAACTTCGTCTTCCAGGAGAAGTTCGGCGCCGGCGAGCCTTCCGAGGAAATGATCCAGATCATGTACGACGCCATCCCCTACGAGAGCTATGACCGTGTCATCGCTGTGGGCGGCGGCGCCATCATGGACCTGTGCAAGCTGCTGGGCTGCAAGCGCCCCGACACCGTGCACAACCTGTACTTCAAGCGCTTCCCCGTCCAGCATGAGAAGGACGTTATCGCCATCCCCACCACCTGCGGCACCGGCTCCGAATGCACCAACATCTCCGTCGCCATCGTCAAGGACGAGAAGGACGGCGTGCTCACCGGCGGCGAGACCAAGCTGGGTCTGGTGTCTGATGACATCATCCCCAACAAGGTGTGCCTGATCCCCGACCTCATCAAGACCCTGCCCTACAAGCCCTTCGCCTGCTCCGCCATCGACGCGCTGGTGCACGCCACCGAGTCCTTCCTGAGCCCCCACCGCAAGACCATGACCTCCGAGCTCTTCTCCGAGAAGGCGATGGACATGATCCTCAAGGGCTTCAAGCTCATCGACGAGAAGGGCCAGGACGCCCGCTTCGAGTACCTCGATGAGTTCGTCACCGCCTCCTTCTACGCCGGCATCGCCTTCCTGAAGGCCGGCTGCGGCCCTGTCCACGGCATGAGCTTCCCCTTGGGCGGCACCTATCACGTGCCCCACGGCGAGAGCAACTATATGCTCTTCGGCGCCATCATGGCTTACTATGATGAGAAGAACCCCACCGGCGAGATCATGAAGTTCAAGGAAATGGTCGCCCGCATTCTGGGCTGCTCCGTGGAGAACGCCATCGCCGAGATGAACGCTCTGCTGCAGCGCATCCTGCCTCTGCGTCCCCTGCGTGACTGCGGCTTCACCGAGGCTGACTTCAAGGCCTTCCCCCTGTCTGTTGAGGCCAACCAGCAGCGTCTGATGACCAACGCTTACTATCCCTTCGAGCTCGCTGACATCGAGGGCATCTATCGTAAGTGCTTCTAAGCCGATTTTCTGTTGAAATTCCACGCTTAGAAAACGAAGCATCTAATAAGCGCCGCGCGTTTCAAACGCGCGGCGCTTATCTTTCAAGTTATAGAAAGACCGGAATCGGAAGGTGATCCTATCCGACGCCGGTTTTCTTTTTTAGATCAGATCCCCTTCGGAATCGGCCCGAAGAGGGCAGGATGCCAGAATTTCCGCTTGGATCTGCTCGTACTCGGCGGGAGAGCGGAACCGGCGCAGCCGCTTGTTCAGCTTTTCAGCGTCGTCAAACAGGTGGATCAGGTAGAACCACACCTCCCGCATCCGCTGGGCGGCGGTGGGCACCTGTCCCTGATAGAAGTCGATGTACCCCTGATAGAGAGCCGCCAGAAACTCCGTCAGTTCCTTCCGATTCGTTCCCGCCCCGCCCCGCAGTTTGCGGGCCAGTGCCGGGTCTGCCACAAGGCCGCGGCCGATCATAACATGGGACACGGTCGGGAACCGTTCTTCCAGCGCCCGCACTTCACCCACAGTCCGCAGGTCGCCATTGTGGCACACCGGATTCCGGCTCCGGGCCAACGCCTCGCCAACAGCGTCCAGATGGACAGGGCCACGATACTTTTCTTTCCGTACCCGGGGGTGGATGGTCAGGCAGGTGATGGGATATCGGTCATAAATATCCAGCAGGCGGTGAAATTCCTCCGCCGTTTCATAGCCCAGCCGGGTCTTGACGGACACCGGCAGGGGAT
>CAZFJB010000192.1:0-3173 GCA_964519775.1 uncultured Oscillibacter sp. | reverse complement strand
AGCAGCTGATTTGTAATCAGCAGGTCGGGGGTTCGAATCCGTCCACCAGCTCCAAAATTTTATATGGGGGAATTCCAGAGCGGCCAAATGGGGCAGACTGTAAATCTGTTGTCACTGACTTCGGTGGTTCGAATCCACCTTCCCCCACCAAAGCGAAGCAAACGTAAGTTTGCTTCGCTTTTTTTACTTCTCTCCTGATACGATACCGCATGATCCGGTGGCGGCACCCCTCCTTTCCTGATGCAGTCCCTCAGAGGCGGATGAGGGACAAGTTTCCTGTGAGCATCCCTACACTAACACAGGATTTTTGTTAAGTCAAGAATAATTTTACAAGAAACTTGTTAAAATGGATTGACAATCACATAATAATTCGCTATGATAGTGACAGTATCTGTCGAAATCAGAGGGGGAAGGGGTCATTTCCATGAGTTTTGGCGAACGAATGCGCTTCCGCCGGGGGGAGCTGCGCATCTCCCGGGCGGAACTGGCCGGTCGTTTGGGGGTCTCGTCCTCGGCGGTCAGCAACTATGAAAACGGGCTGAGCTTTCCGAAGGAGGACGTGATGCTGCGGCTGTTCGACTGTCTGGAAACAGATCCCAACAGCCTCTTCCGGGACTATTTCCGGGAGGGGGGGCAGGACCTGACCTCGTCGGAGCGGGCGCTGCTGCGGCAGTACCGGGCCCTCTCCCGGATCGGGAAGGAGACGGTGCGCTCGGTGGCCGGGGCGCTGTGCGTCTATCAGGAGGAAATGGAGGAGACCCGGGAGGACCAGGAGCCCCGGATGATCCCCCTGTACCGCACGCCGGCGGCGGCGGGCTACGCCTCCCCGGTGTTCGGAACGGATTTTGACTACATTCCCGTCACGGAGGAGGTCCCCCGCTCGGCGGAGTACGCCGTGCGAATCAGCGGAGACTCCATGACCCCCTACATTGCTGATGGCCAGCAGGTCTATGTGAACCGTGACCCGCTGTGTGAGGGGGATATCGGCATCTTCTGCGTGGACGGTGACATTTTCTGCAAGCAGTATTACCGGGACCCCGCCGGTGTGGTGTACCTCTTCTCCCTGAACCGGCAGCGGGCGGACGCGGACGTGGTGCTGCCGCCCTCCGGCACCCGGGGCCTTGCCTGTCTGGGCCGGGTCATCATGCACGCCCGTCCCCTCCCTGGCAAGATCTGAGAACAAAACAAAAAAGGAACCGCAGGCCATAGGCTTGCGGTTCCTTTTTTGTGCCGTGCTTTATTCGCCCAGAAGTTCCACCCAGATCTGAGCGGCGGTATCGTCATCCACTTCCAATGGGATGTCCCGCTCTGCCAGTTGGACGGCTAGATCGTCAAACTCCTCCCGTGTCAGGAGATACAGCGTGTATCCGGGTGCGGTCTCCTCCGGCGTGAAGTCCGCCAGCAGGTCTCCCAGCTCCGGGACGCTGAGACGTACGGTGGGAATATTCACCGGGGCGCTTTCGGCCGTAAGGTCTTCTTTTTTAGCGGAAGTGCCGTTCTCCATCTGGGTCTCCGCCGGGGCGCTGTCCATGGTATAGGCGGTGCTGCTGCCGCCGCTGGCGGTGTCCGCCTCCTCCATAGCGGCGGGGGCTTCCACGCTCCGTTCCAGGGAGACGCTTTCCCGCACGGCTATCTCCGCGACAGCCTGGTCCGCCGCGTATACAGCGCTGTTGGCCGTGTCGGCATTGCTGCCGGCTCCATGCTGCACCAGTACGATAACAGCCAGACACGCCGCCGCCGCGGCCAGCTTGCCCCAGGGCTGCTTTTTGGGCCGGGACTGGGGCGCTTTTGCCACAGTGGCCATCACATTTTTCGTAAAATCTGCCGGAAGCGGGAGGTCGTCCTCCGTGGGGAAGGCGGCCCGGATGGCCAGGGCATCGTCCACATAGGCCCGACAATCCAGACAGGTATCCAGATGGGCCTGGACGGCGGACAGCGCCTCCGCCGTCAGTTCACCGTCCACAAAAGCGTCCAGCAGGGCGGTGTTTTCATGGATATTCACTTCACTGCCCCCTCTCTGACTTCTTAGACGCAGCGGGAGCGGAAAAGTTCCCATGTTTGATCAAAAATTCCCGAAGCTGCCGCCGCCCCCGGCTGATCCGGGATTTCACGGTGCCAAGGTCCAGGGAGAGGACCTCAGCGATCTCGTCATAACTGAGCTGCCGCATCTCCCGCAGGATCAGCACCGCCCGGTGCTCCGGGGAGAGGGTACGGAGGCCGGCTTCGATCTGGGCCTTCAGCTCCCGCCGCTCCGCCGCCTGTTCCGGCGTAGGGGCGGGGTCCGCCACATCGGCGCAGACGGTCTCATCATCCAGAGAGGGCCCCTGGTGTCGGCCCTCTTTCCGCAGCAGATCGACGCACGCGTTGGAGGTCAGGCGATAGAGCCAGGTGGAAAAGGCGGCGTCTCCCCGGAAAAAGGGCAGACCCTGCCACGCGGACAAAAACGCCTCCTGGGCGGCTTCCTCCGCCAGTTCCGGCGTGGGGCACATCCGTGCCGCCAGAGCGTAGACCCGCTTTTCGTACAGGCGCACCAGCTCACCGAAGGCGGCCTGGTCGCCCCGCTGGGCGGATCGTATCCAGTTTTGCTCACGCTCGTCCATCGGTGTCCTCCTCAGTCGTGGAGATCCCGGCAGATGCCCGCCGTGATATGGTCCACATCCTCCAGCGTGTTCATCCGCACGATCTGTTCTTTATAGTAATTGGCATGGGGGATGCCCTTGAGATACCAGCAGTACTGCTTGCGGGCCTCCAGCACCGCCACCCGCTCGCCCTTGTATTCCGCCGCCATGCGGATCTGCCGCACGGCGGTCTCACACCGCTCCGCCAGCGGCGGCAGCGGCGGGATGGGCTGGCCGTCCAAAACGGCCTTGGCCTGCTGGAAAATCCAGGGATTTCCAAAACAGCCCCGGCCGATCATGGCCATGTCCGCCCCGGTGTGCAGAAGGATGCGTGCCGCGTCCTCCGGCTTCCAGATGTCGCCGTTGGCCATGACGGGGATCTTCACCGCCTCTTTCACCGCCCGGATGCAGTTCCAGTCGGCATTGCCGCCGTAGACCTGGGCCCGGGTGCGGCCATGGACCGCCACAGCGGCGGCACCGGCCTGTTCCAGCGTCTGGGCGAACTCCACACAGTTGCAGCTACCCATGTCCCAGCCCCGGCGGAACTTCGCCGTG
>CAZFJB010000191.1:0-3186 GCA_964519775.1 uncultured Oscillibacter sp. | reverse complement strand
ACGCCGCCTGTTGGGGCGTCAGCGCGGCGAAGGCACTGTCCAGATGGAAGTCCGCCGCATGGATAAATTTCAGCATGGCCTCTCCTTTACGCGTTCTCTTCCGGACGCCAGTTTTTGGTCACATCCACCCAGGCGGTGAAGTTGGAGGAATACGCTTCCAGCTCCTCACACGTCAGTTCAATGGCGCTGTTGCTGCTGCCGGCGGCGGGGAATACGGTGTGGAACCGCTTCAGGGATACGTCCAGATAGGTTTTCACGTTTTCCGGCAGGGCAAAGGAGCAGACACCGCCGGGATCGTGGCCGATCATGGTGTGGGCCTCTTCAAAGGTCAGCATTTTGGCCTTGGTGTGGAATTGAGCCTTGTAGCGGCTGTTGTCCACTTTGGCGTCGCCGGCCATGACGATGATGATAGGCTCCTCGCCCACCTTGAAGCTCATGGACTTGGCGATGCGGGCACCCTCCACGCCCACAGCCACCGCCGCCAGCTCCACCGTGGCAGAGGAGACGTCAAATTCCAGGATGCGGTCCTGGATACCAAAGGATTTGAAATACTCTCTTACTTTTTCAATGGACATGATGGGGCCTCTTTTCTTCGGTTTTGCTGGGATCTATCGGATATCTACGCGCTCCACAGCGGCGCAGAGACCGGTGGCGCTGTCCAGGGTGAAAATAGCGCCCTGCATCTTGCAGGGGCCGCCGGGATTGCGGTAGCGGCCGGGAAGGCCGCCCAAAAAGGTTTCCACCGATTGCTCCGGCTCCACCCCCAGCACAGAGCGGATAGGCCCTGTCATGCCAAGGTCTGTGATATAGCCGGTGCCCTTGGGATAGATCTGCTCGTCGGCGGTGGGAACATGGGTATGGGTGCCCCAGAGGGCGCTGACCCGGCCGTCCAGATAGTAGCCCAGGGCCAGCTTTTCGCTGGTGGCCTCGGCGTGGAAATCCACCAGGGTGAAGTCCGCCGCCTCCCGGTTCAGCAGCCGGTCCACCAGGGTGAAGGGGTTCTCGCTGTTCCATTGCAGGGCGCAGCGGCCGATCAGATTGATGACCCGGATCCGGAGACCGTTCAGATCGAAGATCTCACAGCCGTGCCCCGGCATCCGGCCGGAGAGATTGGCGGGCCGCAGGAGCCAGGGGGCCTCGTCCAGCAGGGAGCCGATCTCCATTTTGCCGAAGGTGTGGTTGCCAAGGGTCACAGCATCGGCACCGGCGTCATAGACCCGGCGGGCCTGCTGGCGTGTCAGCCCCACGCCGGCGATATTCTCGGCGTTGACCACGGTGAATGAGATGTTTTTCATCTTTTGAAGGGGCCGGAGATGGCGTTCCAGATGGGCAAGGCCCGCTTCGCCCACCACATCGCCCACGGCCAGAACGGAATAGAGCATACTGCCTCCTGTGTGACACGGAGTTTTCCGGCGGCCTGACGGACGCGGAAAGGACACAAAATAGTAACTTTATTTTATCGCATTTTTCCATTGATTGCAAGATACGGGACCGAAGGGGAATGAAAGAGAAAATGGAAGGAAGAGAATGGCGAAAAACGGAAAAGTTGACGGTTGCAATTTACGGCGTGGTTGCTTATAATAACACTGACAGCAATAAGAAGCGCTGATTATGGAGGAGAATATATGGCAGTCAAACTGGAGCTTTACCGGGTATTCAAGGAAGTGGCGGAGACTGGAAACATCTCGGCGGCGGCAAAGAATCTGTATATTTCCCAATCGGCGGTGAGCCAGTCCGTCAAGCAGTTGGAAACGGCCCTGCAGGCCCGGCTGTTTGCCCGGTCTCCCCGGGGCGTGACGCTGACCGGCGAGGGCCAGATGCTCTATCAGTACGTCCGCAACGCGCTGGGACTGCTGGCCACCGGTGAGGATAAGCTCTCCCAGGCCCAGCAGCTTTTGCTGGGCACGCTGACCATCGGCGCCAGCGACACGGTGACGGGCCAGTTTTTAACGCCCTATCTGGAGCATTTTCACCATCTGCACCCCGGCATCCGGCTGAAGATCGTCTCCGGCCGCAGCGCCAAGGTGCTGAGTATGCTGCGTTCCGGCGCGGTGGACATCGCGTTTGCCTCCTCGCCCAAGGATGAGACCATGGACGCCTGGCCCTGCTTTACCACCCACGCCGTCTTTGTGGCGGGGCGAAATTACGACTGCGATTTTGAAAAGATCTACACCCGGCAGGAGATCGCCGGCTTCCCCCTGATCCTGCTGGAGCGCAAGGCCAGCTCCCGGACCTTCCTGGAACAGGAATTTCTGAAGGCCGGCGTTACCCTGACGCCGGAGATCGAGCTCTCCTCCCGGGCACTGCTGGTGACGTTGGCGGGCATTGGCCTGGGCGTGGCGGGCGTGACGCTGGAATTTGTGCGGAAAGAGTTGGAATCCGGGGAGATCCGCCTGCTGAAAACGGATTTCACCATCCCGGAGCGCAGCGTGGATATGTGTACACTGAAAGAAGTGCCGCCTACCGCGGCGGCCACCGCCTTTATGGAAATGGTGCGGAAGGGTATGTAAAGCGGCATGGAGACCTTTATCCTGATTTTTGAACTGCTGGGAACGCTGGCTTTTGCCGCCTCCGGCGCCATGACGGGGATCCGCAAGGGCATGGATGTGTTCGGTGTGTGCATCCTGGGCCTGATCACCGCCTGCGGCGGGGGAATGCTGCGGGATGTGCTGCTGGGCAACACGCCGCCCGCCGCCTTCCAGAACCCGATGACCTCCGCTGTGGCGGTGGCGGTGTCACTGATCCTGTTTCTCTCCGGCGTGCGGCATTTGCTGATGGCCAACCAGTACTATTATGACCACTTTATGCGGTTGATGGACAGCGCCGGCCTGGGAGTGTTCACGGTCATGGGCATCCAGGTGGCGTGGAAATGTGTGGAGAGTCCCTCCGTCTATCTGCTGGTATTCGTGGGGGTCATCACCGGTGTGGGCGGCGGTGTCATCCGGGATATTCTGGCAGGGGACACGCCCTATATTTTTGTCCGGCATATTTACGCCTGCGCCTCCATTGTGGGAGCGCTGGTGTGCTGCCTGGCCCGGGCCCCTCTGGGCGAGATGACGGCCATGCTGCTGGGAGCGGGCATCGTGGTGCTGCTGCGGCTTCTCTCAGCCTATTATAAATGGAATCTGCCCCGGCCCCATGCGTAAGCGGGCTGGGAACCGATCAAAGCCCAGGAGACGGACAGGC
>CAZFJB010000190.1:0-3221 GCA_964519775.1 uncultured Oscillibacter sp. | reverse complement strand
CTCCAGCAGCTTGGCGTCATCCATACCGGTCATCTTCTTGTAGTCCTCATAGGGGAACTGGCGGCTGATCTGGGCCTTGAAGTTCTCCACATACTGGCGAGCCTGGCTCTCCACCATGGCATCGGGGACCTCGGCGGTGATGTTCTCGGCCACCTGGTTCATCAGGTTGTCCTCAAACACGCGGTCAGCGTCCTTCTGGCGCTCCTCGGTGAGCTTCTTCTTCAGGTCGGCCTTGAGTTCCTTCAGGGTGTCGAACTCGGAAACGTCCTTGGCGAACTCGTCGTCCATAGCGGGGACTTCCTTCTCCTTGACCTCGTGGACCTTCACCTTGAAGACCACGGCCTTGCCGGCCAGCTCAGGGGTGTAGTTCTCGGGGAAGGTGATGTCGATGTCCTTCTCCTCGCCGGCCTTCATGCCGATGACCTGATCCTCAAAGCCGGGGACAAAGCTGCCGGAACCCAGCTCCAGGCTGTGGTTCTCGCCCTTGCCGCCCTCAAAGGGCACGCCGTCCTTGAAGCCTTCGAAATCGATCACAGCGGTGTCACCGCTCTTGGCTTCCCGCTCCACGCTGACCAGACGGGTGTTGCGGTCAGCCATCTGCTTGAGGCGCTCGTCCACATCGGCGGCCAGGACCTTCACCTCGGGCTTTTCAGCCTTCAGGCCCTTGTACTCGCCCAGGGTCACCTCGGGATACACGGGAGCGGTGGCCTTGAAGGTGAAACCGTCCTTGGTCACGTCTTCCACCATCTCCACAGCGGGATAGCCCACGACCTGCAGCTTCTCCTGCTCCACGGCAGCCTCATAGGCCTCGGGGAAGGCGATATTGATGGCCTCTTCAAAAAACACCTCGGCGCCATACATCCGCTCGATCATCTTGCGGGGGGCCTTACCGGGACGGAAGCCGGGGACGTTGATCTTCCGGCGCATCTTCTGATATGCCTTCTCAACGGCAGTCTCAAACTCGGCGGCGCCCACCTCGATGGTCAGCGCGACCTGGCTCTTTTCAAGTTTTTCGCAGCTCTTCACAGTCATATTGTTTATTCCTCCGTTCATCATGGGTGCTTTACCCAACATCATGGGTCATACCCACCCATGCAAATTAGTATTCTATCAGAAATATTTCAGGATTTCCAGTGTTTTTCTCAAAAATCACAAATTTTTTTCGGCGTAAAGCTAAGATAGTCACCGGAAATCAGGGAAAACTCCGTTTTTCCGTAAATTCCCTCGATCCTGCGGCGGATCACCGGGCCGTGGAGATGTCCGTAACAGCACAGTTCCACGTTGTATGCCTCCAGCAGCGCCAGGATCTCCGGGCACCGGTACCCCTGGTAGAGGGGCGGATAGTGAAGGAAGCACCAGATGGGCTTCTCCCCTGCCGCTTTCAGGGACGTTTCCAGCCGCAGCAGCTCCCGGTTCAGTACCTTCGCGTCATGGGGCTTCTGATCCTCCTCGAAAAACCAGCCCCGGGTGCCGCAGATGGCGTGATCCCCATGGAAAAAGCAGTTGTTGTGCAGCAGTTCCATGGTGGTAAAGCCGTTTTTCTCGCAGAAGGCCCGGAACTTGGCGGCAGTGGCCCACCAGTAATCGTGGTTCCCTTTTAAAATGTATTTTTTACAGGGGAACTGTTCCAGAAAACGGAAATCCTCCGTAGACTCCTCCAGGCTCATGCCCCAGGAGGTGTCCCCCGCCAGCACCAGCACATCCTCCCCCGTCAGCGCGCTGAGGGATGCCCGGATCCGCTCCGTGTAATTCTCCCAGGCGGGGCCGAACACCTCCATGGATTTGTCACTGTTCAGGGACAGATGCAGATCCCCCATCGCGTAGAGCGCCATGGCGCCCCTCCCTTCATTCCGGTCTTATCTCGTCATCAAAAAAGAACTGTTCTCCGCACCAGCGGCAAAATTGCTTGTGACCCACGCCGCTTTTCCAATAAGCGCGGGCGTATCCCTGCCCGCAATAGGGACAGCGCAGAAACCGGACCTGTGCCACCAGCATACCGATCAGGCAGACAGAAGCGCCGATCACGCCCAGAAATGCCCAAATCAGTGCGTGCGCATCGAATACGTCATACGCCACCGCCGGTACAAACGCAAACGCGATCGCCGCAGCCGTCAAAACCGTCACCAGTCGTGCGTGTTTCCGCTTTAAGTATTTCATTCCTGATTGCAGAAATTCCAGTACCGCCTGCTCCATCTCCAGCTTTTCGCAGGACTTGTCGAAGCGGCGGGTCTTGCCCTTCAAGGCCGCCAGTCGCCGGGGCACCGCCACGCCAGTGGCCTCATGGAGCTGATCCAGCAGCTCCACGCCGTCCCCCGCCGGGGTCTCTCCCAGCGCTTCCAGCACCGCGCCGCAGAATTTGTAGGGAGACGCGGTGGACACGAACACCGTGACCGTTTTGTCGCCGCTTGCCGCCCGGTACTGCTCCATCACCTCCGCCGCCACGGCGGTGTGGGTGTCGATGACGTAGCCATAGTCCTTTTTATACCGGCCGATGGCGGCCTTGGTGGCCTCCTCTGTGCAGAAGTCGCCCCAGAACTCGTCAGCCAGCGCCGTCTTGATGGCGTTGGAAACTTCGTAGCGGCCGGTCTTGGCCAAAGACTCCATGTAGCCCCGGACCTCCGCGTCATTCTCCCCGGAGAGGTGGAACAGCAGCCGCTCCAGATTGCTGGAGATCAGGATGTCCATCGAGGGGCTGACAGTGGTGTGGAAGGGGCGATTCCGGTCAT
Organism: uncultured Oscillibacter sp.; assembly: GCA_964519775.1. Taxonomy (GTDB): domain Bacteria; phylum Bacillota; class Clostridia; order Oscillospirales; family Oscillospiraceae; genus Oscillibacter. The sequence continues at coordinate 495 of CAZFJB010000190.1, read as the reverse complement.
AAATACCGGTGCGCAGGAAGTCGGTGAGCACATTGTTGCTGTTGGAGGCACAGATCAGCTTTCCCACCGGCAGGCCCATGCGCTTGGCGTAATAGGCCGCCAGAATGTCACCAAAGTTGCCGGTTGGCACACAGAAGTTCACCTTCTCGCCCATTTGTATCGCGCCGTCCCGCGCAAGGTCGCAGTAGGCGGATATGTAGTAGACCACCTGGGGCAGGATGCGGCCCCAGTTGATGGAGTTGGCGGAGGAGAGGAAATACCCCCGCTTGTCCAGCTCCGCCCGGATGGCCTCATCGGAGAAGATGCGCTTCACACCGGACTGGGCATCGTCAAAGTTGCCGATGACTGCCCGGACATCCACGTTTTCGCCCTCCTGGGTCACCATCTGCGCCTCCTGAACGGCGGAAACGCCGTCCTTGGGATAGTAGACCTGGATACAGGTCTGGGGCACATCAGCAAAGCCCTCCATAGCGGCCTTGCCGGTGTCGCCGGAGG
>CAZFJB010000189.1:0-3224 GCA_964519775.1 uncultured Oscillibacter sp. | reverse complement strand
GGATCACGCCGGTCTGGTTGCCGGTGACAGGCTGGAACTCCCCGCGTGATCCCGGACCATGATGCCCACCCGGTCACTGTCCGGGTCGGTGCCCAGGATGAAGTCCACATCGTTTTTCTTGGCCAGGTCGATGGCCAGGTAGAAGCCCTCGGGATTTTCCGGGTTGGGGGATTCCACCGTGGGGAAATTGCCGTCAATGACCATCTGCTCCGGCACACAGATCAGGTGCTTGATGCCCAGCGTCCGCAGGGCCTCCGGCACCAGCTTGTATCCGCAGCCGTGGAAGGGGGTGTAGACCAGCTTGAAGCTGTCCGCCACCTTGGCGACCGTCTCCTTATCGTTGATCTGGGCGGTGACGTTGGCCATAAAGCGGCGGTCTGTATCCTCGCCCAGGGTCTCGATGAGTCCGGCGCGGACCGCCTCGTCAAAGTCCATGCGCTTGACACCGTCAAAAATGTCGATCTCCTCCAGCCGCTTGGCAATGGCGTCAGCGTGGTGGGGAGGGAGTTGGGCACCGTCAGCCCAGTAGACCTTGTAGCCGTTGTACTCCTTGGGATTGTGGCTGGCGGTGACATTGATGCCCGCCTGGCAGCCGTATTCCCGGACGGCAAAGCTCAGCTCCGGCGTGGGCCGCAGGGATTCAAAAATACGGACGTGGATGCCGTTGGCGGCGCAGACTTCCGCGGCGGCCCGGGCAAACTCCATGGAGTGATTGCGGCAGTCCATGCAGATGGCGATGCCCCGGCGCTTGCCCTCCTCACCCTCGGCGGCGATCACATCGGCAAAGCCCTGGGTGGCCCAGCGGATCACATGGACATTCATATTATGTAAACCTGTATACATGGTGCCCCGCAGGCCGGCGGTGCCGAACTCCAGGGGGCCGAAGAACCGGCTTTCGATCTCCTTGGGATCGTTTCGGATCGCTTCCAGTTCTGCCCGTTCCTCCTGAGACAGGGCGGGGCTGTGGAGCCACTTTTCATATTCCTTCATGTAGTCCATCTCAAGTACCTCCTTATATTATGTAAACCTTATTTGTGGTATTTGCTTCCCGCGCTGATCTGATAGGCTCGGTAGATCTGCTCCAGCAGCATCACCCGCAGCAAATGGTGGGGAAAGGTCATAGGGGACATGGACAGCCGCAGATCCGCCTGCTGCTTCAGGGAAGGGTGCATTCCAAAGGAGCTGCCGATCAAAAAGACGATATGGCCGGTGCCCCGGGCGGCGGCATCTGCCATGAAGCGGGCCAGCTCCTCGCTGGAGCGCTCCTTGCCCTCCACGCACATGGCGATGAGCAGACACCCGGCGGGGAGCCTTCCACGAACGGCGTCCGCCTCTTTGGAAAGCGCCGCTTCGATCTGGGCGGGGGAGGGATTCTCCGGCAGCCGTTCTTCCTGTAATTCCAGCACTTCCAGCTTGCAGAAGCGGGAGAGGCGCTTGGCGTATTCCGCCGCAGCCTCCAGATAGAATTTCTCTTTCAGTTTTCCGGTGCAGATGATCGTCACTTTTTGCATACGACCCTCCTGATAACGGTGTGGCAGGGGCCCAGCTCATCCCGGGGGGCCACGGACAGCGCCGGGGCAAGTCCTGCGGCGGACAGGGCTGTTTCCACAGCGTGCCGCGCCATGGCGGGGGTGTTGTTGTCCCGGCTCAGGTGAGCCAGCACGATCTCTGACGCGCCGTGTTCCGCCAGCGTCACCGCGAAGGCGGCGGCATCCTCATTGCTGAGGTGGCCCTCACAACCCAGGATGCGCTGCTTGAGATAATAGGGATAGGGGCCGGCACGCAGCGTTTCAATGTCGTGGTTGGATTCCAGCACTGCCAGATCCACCCCGGGCAGCACCTCCGCGGCCTCGTCGGTGATGTATCCCGTGTCTGTGAGGAAGCCCACGCTGCCCTCTGCCGTATCCAGCCGCCAGCCACAGGAGCCGGGGGCGTCATGAGAGGTTTTGATTTGCGTTATGTCAACTTCGCATAGCCGGACCGGCTCTGTGACCTCCTGCAGCCGGGGACTGATGTTTGCCAGGCGGAAAGCCAGCTCCCGGCAGGTCCGGGGCGTGGCCAGAATGGGGCAGTCCGTCTTTTTCAGCAGGACCGTCAGCCCGGCGATGTGGTCGGAATGGGTGTGGGTGATGAGAATGGCGGTCAGGTCAGCTGCCGTCAGCTCCAGCTCTTTCAAACTGTTGGTGACGCGGCGGCAGGAAATGCCCGCGTCGATCAGCAGATGGGTGCCGCCACAGGAGAGCAGCGCCGCGTTGCCGGAAGAGCCGCTGGCAAGGGTATGTAGGGTGATCAAGAAAACTACCTCGTTTTGAGTAATCAGACGCGCGTGGCGCTTTTGTTGTTTTTCAGGCTTTGCCTGCCTCGATCAAGTCAGGCGTACCGTTAAAACGCAGGGGACACATCAACGGAAAGAAAGGGTGTGCGCGGGCTGCCGCCGAAGCGACGTTTCGGAGGGCAACCGCCCGTCAGGGCGGCACTTAGCCCGGAGATAACCCATCAGGGGTTTTCTGTGCTTTTCAAATATTTTTTCAGGCTTTGCCTGAAAAAATCCGCCGGGGAGGGCCGGTCAAGGCCGGCACTCTCCCTGACGGACGTGGGATTCAACTGATTTGAGAAGCGGTGAGCGTGTCATCATCCGGTTCTTCCACGGCGCGGATGTCAGCGCCGATGCCCCGGAGTTTTTCAATGATGTCCTCATAGCCCCGCTCAATATACTGCACATTGGAGATCTCGCTCTCGCCCTGAGCCGCCAGGGCGGCGATGACCATGGCGGCGCCGGCCCGCAGGTCGTATGCCTGGATGGGTGCGCCGGTGAGCTTTTCCACGCCCTCCACCACGGCGGTCTTGTCGTCCACTTGGATGCGGGCGCCCATGCGCTTGAGTTCGTCCACATAGCGGTAGCGGCTGGACCAGACGCTCTCCGTCACAAGACTGGTGCCCTCAGCCAGGGACAGCACGGTGGTCATCTGAGGCTGCATATCCGTGGGGAAACCGGGATAGGGCAGAGTCTTGATATTGGCCCGCTTCAGCCGCCGGGTCCGGCGGACCAGCAGGGTATCTTCGTTCTCCTCCACATCCACGCCGCACTCCTGGAGCTTGGCGGTGATGCAGTCCATATGCTTGGGAATGATATTCTTCACCAGGACCTGACCGCCTGCGGCAGCCACGGCGGCCATATAGGTGCCTGCCTCGATCTGGTCGGGAATAATGGCGTAGGATCCGCC
>CAZFJB010000188.1:0-3230 GCA_964519775.1 uncultured Oscillibacter sp. | reverse complement strand
ATCAACGGCGGAATCCAGCGGCTTCCAGGCCATGAACACCCGCAGCAGCGTGTCCCGTTCAGGTCGATGGTGACGCTGCCGTCGGATTCGTCATAAGCGGTCAGCTTACCGGGAAATTCCTTGCGGCCGTCCACCGGCTTATAGGTCTTGACCAGCACCGGCTCGCCCAGATACCGCTGGAAATCGGCGGGGCGCTTGAGTACCCGCTCGGCACCGGCGGAGCCAACTTCCAGGGTGTAGCTGCCCTCGATGGGGTCGGCCTCGTCCAGCAGATCGCTGAGCTTCCGGGAGATGGCCTCGCAGTCCAGGATGTCCACGCCGCCGTCTTTGTCGATGAGGACCCGGAGATACCAGGTGCCGGCCTCTTTTACATATTCCACATCCCACAGGGAACAGCCCTGTTCTTCCGCAAGGGGTGCCGCCAGCCGGGCGGTGAGTTCCGTGACCTTTTCCATGGTGTCTCCTTCCGGTTTTCATCAGATTGGAGTGGGGGCTCAGCCCATAAATAAAGAGCGGACCTTGCGGTCCACTCCTTACTTACACTCCTTAGCATATGAAGAATACCATACTTTATAATGAAATGCAAGGGCATTTCGGGACTTTTTTGAAAAAACAGAGGTAATTTTTCGCCTTTTCACGGTGATTTGGGCAGATGCCGCTAATTCTGAGGCGGTTTACTCCGGCATTGGCGGCATGGAAGATACAGGGAAAAGCGTTTCACATTACTCCTTCACCTGGCACCCGCCCCATTCCACCACGGTAAAGCCGGTGCGCTCCGGGGCGGTGAGGGCCTGGGCGGGAAGATCAACGGCGGAATCCAGCGGCTTCCAGGCCATGAACACCCGCAGCAGCGTGTCCGGCGTGGGCGTGATGGTCAGCTTCGCCGCCTCTGTGTAGACATCAGACTGGAAAGCGATGAGGTTATAGGGGTTCCCCTCCATCAGCGGCAGCCAGTAGACGATGAACTCGTTGGCCTCCCGGCGGTTCAGGCCCAACGCTGCCAGCGCGTCCTCTAAAAACGCGGCGGTGTCGGTACCGGGGACGCAGAAGCCCTGAGAGAGGTCGTAGTCGATGGCATCCACGCCCTCCCAGTAGAGATAGTTGTAGGTCTGACCGTCTGCATCCGTCAGGGTTCCGTCGGGGGAGGCGGTGACGGTCCAGCCGTTCTCATAGGCGGGGTAGGTGCAGGTCAGCTCTCCGGCGTAGTCCAGCTTTACGGTGACCTCTGTGCCCTGCTGCGGGTAGCAGTAGATCACCGGCTTGGCGGAAAGCTGTCCGAGATCCTCCCGGCAGGCCGTCAGCCCCAGAACGCACAAAGCCGCCAGCAGGATAGCCAAAAAACGTTTCATAGTCGCTCCTCCTTACATGATCGGGAAGTTGATCCCATTCTACTTGATATAGACGGGAAAAACAACGCTTCCGTCGCGGAGGCCGTGAAAAAATATAAAAATGGCGGGAGAGAGGCTTGACATTGGCGGCGGAAGCTGATATATGTAGGCGGTGAACTCTATAGGTCATCGGAGGATCGGGCGCCGCGGCGCTCTGGGCCGTCAGGCCCCTGATCGAAAAAATGTCGAGTGCGCTCGGTTTTTGCTTGCAAAGACCGGGCCAATTTTTATTTCAGGAGGTTTCCTTATGATCCACGCGAAAACACTGTTCCGCTATGTGCTACCGTCGATCTGCGGCCAGTTGAGCGTTTTCCTCTTCACCATTGTAGGGCATCGTCTATCAATAAACGCAAAAAAGGAGCTGGCTTTCTACAGAAAGCCAGCTCCTTTTTGCTGTTATCAAACCGGGATCAACATGATCAAAAGCGAGGTGATGATGCCGCAGACGCACAGGGCGATGGAGCTCATGGCCCCTTGCAGCGCTCCGATCTCCAGCGCCTTGCTGGTGCCCACAGCGTGGCTGCACGCGCCGATGGCCACACCCTCCGCCACCGGATCGGTGACATGGAAAATTTTGGCGAACAGAGGGGCCAGGATAGCGCCCTCCAGCCCGGTGACGCAGACGGCGGCGGCCGTCAGTCCGGACAGTCCGCCGATGCTCTCGGAAATGCCCACGGCGATGGCGGTGGTGACGCTTTTGGGCAGCAGGGAGTGGAGAAGGACAGCGTCCGTTTGAAAAAGGCGACAGAGCAGCGTGACCACCAGAATGCTCACGAGACTGCCCGCGAGGCACCCCAGCACCACCGGCCAGAAATACTGCCGCAAAACGGAGCGCTGGCGGTAGATGTTCAGCGCCAGCACCGCTGTGGCCGGGGCCAGCAGCGTTTTGATGATCCCGGCGCCGGCATTATAGTTTTCCAGCGGAACGTGAAAGATCACCAGCACGGCAATGATCAGCGCCGTGGCGGTCAGAACCGGGTTGCAGATCAAAAGGCCGGTTTTTTTCTGGAACCGCACCGCCAGCAGCCAGCAGAGCACGGTGAGGCTGAGACCGAAAAAGGGCGTGGCGGTGAGCTCAGCGATCATGGCGGGCCTCCTTTCCGGCAAGGAGCCGCATGAACAGGCGCACGCTCCAGGCGGTGACGCAGTAGACCACCGGCGTGCTGATCAGACAGACCAGGAAGAAGGGCAGGAGCTGGGCTTTGAGAATGTCCAGATACTCCAGCGTGCCCACAATGGCAGGGAGAAAAAAGATCCCCATGTTGTCAATGAGGAACTGGGCCGTCCCCTCAATGGTCCGCTCCTTGACCGCACCGGTCAGCAGCAGGATCAGCAGCAACAGCAGACTGATGACGCTGGCGGGCAGGGTAAAGGGCAGCAGGGTCGCCAGCCATTCTCCCGCAAGGCAGATAAGAAAAATCACGCAGATCTCCGTAAGCAGTTTCAAACGATCACCTCAAATCAAAAAAGCAAGTTCAGTTTAACGGACTGAAGCACGCAAGTCAATGGAGAAAACAGAAAAAGACAGGCGCTTTCCGGGAAGAAATTTGATAAAAGAGCCGCCCTTTCGCTTTTTACGGCGAAAAGGCGGTTCGGATCATCCCCGCCGCCACAGGGCGGAGAGGAGACAGGCTGACAGGAAAACGGCAAGATCCGCCGCCACCACTGTGGCGCCCACCGGAGTGGAGAAGGCGAAGGAGATGGTCAATCCCGCGCAGAAGCAGATCACCGACGTCACCGCCGCGCAGAGGATGACGCCCCGGAAGCTCTTGAAAAGGCGCATGGCTGTCAGCGCCGGGAAGATGACCAGCGAGGAGATGAGCATGGCGCCCATCATCCGCA
>CAZFJB010000187.1:0-3252 GCA_964519775.1 uncultured Oscillibacter sp. | reverse complement strand
CGTTGATGACAAAGGTGCCGGAGTGGGTCATCAGGGGGAAATCGCCCATGAAGATCTCCTGCTCCTTGATCTCCTCGGTCTCCTTATTGCGCAGGCGGACCGTCACCTTCAGGGGGGCGGCATATGTGGCGTCCCGGGCCTTGCACTCCTCCACATCGTACTTGGGAGGCTCATCCATCCGGAAATCGATAAAGGTCAGTTCCAGGTTGCCCTGATAGTCGGAGATCGCGCCGACATCCTGGAAGACCTCCCGCAGGCCGGTATCCAGGAACTCCTGATAAGAGGTCTTCTGGATCTCCAGCAGATTGGGCATGGGCATGACTTCTTCGTGCCGGGCAAAATTCTTTCGGAGGGTTTTGCCGTAGTACTTGTCCTTAGCCATCTTCACATTCACCTTTCTTTTGCCCTGCCGCATGAGGGACGGCTGGGCGGGTATTGAATCCGATACGCTCGGGTGAGTTGTTAAATTTATCTCGTTTGCCTATTGCCTTTCGTTGGCGGATGTGCTATCCTGTGTTTGTGATCAGGATGGGGGTTTATGCCGCCGTCCGTTTATATAAGCGATTTATTTTACCATGCACTCTCTTGCCTGTCAAGAGGGTTTTTGTCTTTTTATGGGAGAAATCGTTTTCCTTCCTCTCCCGGTAGCGTTCACAGGCCTAAATCAGAGCCTTCCGTAAAATGATCGCCCCGCAATGGCTTTTTGTTTTCCCCCTTTCGCGCCATGGGCTGAGCCCGTGGCCGCCGTCTTACAAAGCAGCGCCCGTCCCGGTACAAACACCGGGAGCGGGCGTTTTTCTGTTATTCGCTTCGGCGGCGGGCATACTCTTGGCCCAGTCGATCCGCTCCCGGACCGGGATCCGGAGTACTGCCCGCTCGTTGGCTCGTTGGATATTGCCCTTTATATGATCCGCGCATTATCCCGCCTTGTCAGAAAGAATTTCATGCTCATATTTGCTTTTTACTATTGCTATTTGTTTCCCAAATATGCTATAATTTACCGGAAATGCTCACTTTTTATGTTTTTTATCAGAAAAATTGCTTATTGTTTAAAAATTATCAATAAAGCAGATCATATTTTCTATTTTGTCGTAGAGTGCAGCATAAGGAGCAGAGATCACCGCTGTGGATCTTTGCGAAATTCAGGAAAGGAAAGAGCGACCCAAGCACACATCAAACATCAAGAGGAGGAAAACCGCGACCATGAATCAAGATCTGACCCGGGCGGCTGAGATCATCGAGAGTTATGGCTGCCGCCAGTCGAATCTCATCGCCATTATGCAGGAGATACAGGGGGAATATAAGTATCTCAGCGAAGCGGCTCTGACCCTGATCGCAGAAAAATTGGGGATCAGCACCGCGAAGGTCTACAGTGTAGCTACATTTTATGAAAACTTCTCATTGGAGGCCAAGGGAAAGCACATCATCAAAGTGTGCGCCGGAACTGCCTGCCATGTGCGGAAATCCGGTCCCATTTATGAGGCCATCCGTGATTACCTGGGATTAAAAGGTAAAAAGAAAACATCGGACGATGGCCTTTTCACACTGGAAACCGTAGCCTGTCTGGGTGCCTGCGGTCTGGCGCCGGTCATGACCATTGACGGTGAAGTCCACGCCAAAATGAACCCGGAGACGGCGCTGGCGCTGCTGGAGGACATTCGCAAAAAGGAGGCTGCCGTATGAGAAACAAGGCCAAACTGACCCGTGACAGCTTCCATGTATTCCAGGCCAATGCCCGGAATGCCCTTAAGCAAAGCGAGCAGGTCCCCTCCGTTCTGATCTGCGCTGGCACCGGCTGCATTGCCGGCGGTGCCATGAAGATCTATGAAAATATCCGCTCCGAATGTGAAGCCCGGGGGCTTGCCGTATATGTAGGCCTGAAGCACGACAGTGATGAGGAAAAGAGCCTTCATATCAAGATGAGCGGCTGCCACGGCTTCTGTGAGATGGGTCCCCTTGTCCACATTGAGCCCATGGGCATCATGTACATCCATGTAAAGCCCGAGGACTGCCATGAGATCATCGAAAAAACGGTCCTGGGCGGTGAGATCATCGACCGCCTGGTCTACCACGAAAACGGCGTGGCCTATCCCCGGCAGGAGGATATCGCTTTCTACAAGCTGCAGCACCGGGTCGTTCTGGAAAACTGCGGCAGCAGCGATGCCGAAGATATTGAGGAATATATCGCCAAAGGCGGCTATGCCGGCTTTGAAAAAGCCCTCTTTGAGATGACTTCCGAGGAGATCTGCAAGACGATCGCCGATTCCGGCCTCCGCGGCCGCGGCGGCGGAGGCTTCCCCACCGGCAGAAAGTGGGACGGTGCCCGCCAGCAAAATTCCCCGGTCAAGTATGTGGTCTGCAATGGCGACGAGGGCGACCCCGGCGCGTTTATGGACCGCTCTGTTATGGAGGGCAACCCCCACAGCGTGCTGGAGGGCATGATGATCGCGGGTCTCGCCATCGGCAGCAGCGAGGGCTATATCTACGTCCGTGCCGAGTATCCCCTGGCGGTGAACCGGCTGAAAGCAGCCATTGCCAAGGCGGAGAAATACGGCCTTCTGGGCGACAATATCATGGGTTCTGATTTCTCCTTCCACATTCACGTCAACCGGGGCGCCGGCGCCTTTGTCTGCGGCGAGGGCAGCGCCCTGACCGCCTCCATCGAGGGCAGCCGCGGTATGCCCCGCGTCAAGCCGCCCCGCACCATTGAACACGGTCTGTGGGCCGAGCCCACGGTTTTGAACAACGTGGAGACGTTTGCCAACGTTGCCCTGATCATCCGCAACGGCGCGGACTGGTATCATTCCATCGGTACGCACACCAGCCCCGGCACCAAGGCCTTCGCCCTGACCGGCAACGTGGTAAACACCGGACTGATCGAAGTCCCCATGGGCACCACCATCCGGGAGGTCGTCTTTGACATCGGCGGCGGCATCCGGGACGGCAAGAAATTCAAGGCCGTGCAGATCGGCGGTCCCTCCGGCGGCGCTACCACCGCCAGCAAGGAGCATCTGGACCTTCCTCTGGACTTTGACTCCCTCAAGAGCATCGGCGCCATGATCGGTTCCGGCGGCCTGGTGGTCATGGACGAGGACACCTGCATGGTGGAGACCGCCCGTTTCTTTATGGAGTTTACCCAAAAGGAATCCTGCGGCAAGTGCGTTCCCTGCCGGGAGGGTACCAAGCGGATGCTGGAGATCCTGGACCGCATCATCGCCAATAAGGGTACCCTGGAGGATCTGGATATGCTGG
>CAZFJB010000186.1:0-3339 GCA_964519775.1 uncultured Oscillibacter sp. | reverse complement strand
CCACCAGCTTCTTCTCCGGCACACGGGTGGTGGGCTGGGCGGTGGCGGTGGACTTATTGGGTTTCTGGCTCTGATGCTGGGGCGCCGCCTGCTGGGCGGGACGCTGAGACTGGGGCTGCGCGGGCTTCTGGACAGGCTGCTGGGCCTGTGCCTGGGCCGGCTTTGCCGCCTGGGGATGCGCCTGCTGCTGGGCAGCGGGCTTGGCGGCGGGAGCGGCGGCCTTGGGAGCCTCCGCCTTGGGAGCGGGGGCGGACTCCGGCTTTTTCGGCTCATCGGCATAGATGGCCGCGATGCTGGAGATCTGATTGTTCTGGGTCAGATGCTCAAAAATAATGGAAAGCTCACGGTCCTCCAGCGCCTGCATATTGCTCTTGGGCGCGGCCGCGTATTTTTCCAGGATCTCGCTGATGGTCTTGGCGGAAAGACCGAAGTCCTTCGCCACATCTCGTACTCTGTATTTTTCAATAGCCAATCAAAACACCTCGTTTAATTCCAGCCCGGAGGGCAGAAAAATTTCATGTAGAAAAACGCTGGTCAGCGGTTCAGCCTTCCTTTTTCCGGAAGGAACCCTTGCCCTTTTTCACCGGGCGGCTGTGTGCGTATGGATTTGCTTTTGCTCTGGGCTTGGGACGGTTGGACTTGGACGGCCGCACGCCCTCTTTCCGGGGCGTTTTGCCGAAAGCGCCGCCGCTTTTCCGCTCACCGGAGGCCGCGCCAGCCCCTTTGGGCCGATGGGCGTCCCCGCGGTCAGCGCTCTCGCCGCCCCGGCGGCTTTTGGCGCTGCCGGCGGAAGGGGCCGCCTTGGCGGGTGCCTCCTCCGTCTGCATTTTGGGCCGCTTGATGCCCCGGCGGAGATTTTTCTCGTGCTGGGCGGCTTCGCTTTTCCGCTCCGCGGCCCGCTTGGCCTTCAGCTCCAGTTTTGCCAGGTCCTCGTCATATTTTTCGTGGTCCAGCTCTGCCAGGCGGCGGACCACCGCCACGGCAAGGCCAATGTCGGTGATGGCGGCCACGGCGGCGGAGGAGCGGCCGGTGGCCTGCCCCAGCTCCCCTTTGGTAAAGGGAACACGCAGCCACACGCACTGTCCCGCCTCCGCGAAGCGCTTGACCCGGCGGAGCGTATTGTCCGCAGCGTCAGACGCCAGCAGGATCACCCGGGCGTCCCGGGCACGGCTGACAGCCTCCACAGGCTCCTCGCCCACCTCCAGGTTCCGACCCCGGAGACACAGGCCGATCAGGGAGAGAACGTGTTCCTTATTGTCCATCGTGTCCCTCCAGTTCCCGCTCCATGGTGTCGTAGACCTCGGCGGGGATGGCCGTTTCCAGCGCCCGCTCCAGGGCCCGGGTCTTGCGGGCCTTTTTCAGGCACTCCACACTGTAGCAGACGTAAGCGCCCCGGCCGGGCTTTTTGCCAACAAAGTCCAGGCTCACAGTTCCCTCCGGGGATTTGACCACCCGCAAAAGACTCTTTTTATCCTTCATCTCCCGGCAGCCCACACATTGCCGCTGGGGGATCTTTTTTACTTTTTGCATATCCGTCCCTCCCTACACATGATGCGCAGAGCGCCGCGCACGCTGCTGCGACGGACGATCCGCAGGCCAACGGCCCGGGGATCACTTATTCGGCAGTGTCTTCCTCGCCGCTGTAGCTCTCCGGCTTGATGTCGATCTTATAGCCGGTGAGGCGGGCGGCCAGACGGGCATTCTGGCCCTCCTTGCCGATGGCCAGGGAGAGCTGATCGTCCGGCACGATGACGCGGCAGGCCTTGCCCTCTTCCGCCATCTGGACATCCACCACATCGGAGGGAGCCAGAGCGGCGGCGATAAACTGCGCCGGGTCCTCACTCCACTTGATGATGTCGATCTTCTCGCCCCGCAGCTCTTCCACGATGGCGGCCACGCGCTGGCCCTTGGCACCTACGCAGGCGCCGATGGGATCCACGTTCTCATCGCTGGACCAGACGGCCATCTTGGTGCGGCTGCCGGCCTCACGGGCGATGGACTTGACCTCCACAGTGCCGTCGTAGATCTCGGGCACTTCCAGCTCGAACAGGCGCTTGACCAGGCCGGGGTGGGTGCGGGAGATCAGGACCTGGGGACCCTTGGTAGCGCGGCGGACTTCCACCACATACACGCGCAGACGCTGGCCCTCGGTGTAGACCTCGCCCTTGACCTGCTCATTTGCGCTGAGGTAGGTGTCGGTGCTCTCGCCGCCGGAGCCGATGCGCAGGGCCACAGAGCCGGTGCGGGGATCGACGCGGGTGACGATACCGGTGAGGATCTCGTGCTCCTTCGAGGTGAACTCGTCAAAGATCATGCCCTGCTCGGCCTCGCGGATGCCCTGGATAATGACCTGACGGGCCGTCTGGGCGGCGATGCGGCCAAAGTTCTTAGGCTTGACCTCCATACGCACGGTGTCGCCGATCTCGGCCTGGGGCAGATACTCGCGGGCCTCGGCCAGGCTGATCTCCATACCGGAGTTGTCCACCTCTTCCACGATCTCCTTGCGCAGGTACATACGCACCACGCCGTTCTCCTCGTCAGCCTCCACGCTCAGGTTGTCGCCCACGCCCTCGTGGTCGCGGCGGTAGGCGGAGACCAGCGCCTGGGTGATCTTCTCCAGCATATAGCCCTTTTTAATGCCCTTCTCAGCCTCGATCTGGGCAATGGCGGCGAAAAATTCCTTGGTGTCCAGCTCGCTGCTGTTGACTTTCTTCGTAGTTCTCTTTGCCACTGTATTTTCCTCCTAAAACGCGCGGATCCGGGATCCGCAAACCGTCTGATGTCTGTTTCCTGTTAAAAGCGGGGATAGAGACGCACCTGGGCGATCTCTTTCTTTTCAAACAGGACCTGCTCGCCGGCCAGCTCCACGGTGACGTTGCCGTCCTCCCAGGAGACCAGATTGCACACAAAGTCCTTTTTGCCGTCCCGGGGACGGTAGAGGCGCACTTCGACCTCAGCGCCGATAAACTGCTGGAAATGCTCGGGCTTTTTCAGCACACGGTCAGCACCGGCGGAGGAGACCTCCAGCACGTAGCTACCCTCGATGGGGTCGTTCTCGTCCAGAGCATCGGACAGGGGACGGGAGACCGCCTCGCAGTCGTTGATGGACACGCCGCCCTCCTTATCAATATAGATAGGAGGAACCAGCTGCCCGCTTCCTTCACGTACTCCACATCCCACAGGGAGCACCCCGCCTGCTGGGCGATGGGGAGCGCCAGCTGCGCCACAATATCGGTGACTTTTGCCATAATTTCCTCCTGTCCGGGAATGACTTTCCCGATTTTTTCAATCAAAAAGAGCGGAGCCGAAACCCCACTCTAGCCAATACTTACCTTATAC
>CAZFJB010000185.1:0-3357 GCA_964519775.1 uncultured Oscillibacter sp. | reverse complement strand
GCCCAGCCCTTTGGCTGCCTGCCCAACCACATCTGCGGCAAGGGCATGGTCAACAAGATCCGGGCGCTGTACCCGGAGGCCAACATCACCCCCATTGACTACGACCCCAGCGCCACCCGTGTCAACCAGGAAAACCGCATCAAGCTGATGCTGGCGGTGGCCCGGGAGCGGCTGAAAGGTCGGCAGGAACCGCCGGCCGGTATGCCGGAGGTCCATGCGTCGGCTGCCCATGCCGCCCAGGAGCGCACATTGTGCGCCGATCTGTAAACCGATACAAAAAGGAGCCGCCACAGGCGGCTCCTTTGCTGTATAGAAAAGTTGATTTTCTGCTCAGGTTTGCAGCTCGCTCAAAAAGAAGATCCCACCGGTCAGCTTGATAAACGCGCCGGTTTGCTTGACGCAGCGCGCGGTTCCGTTCCACCAGACAGTGCGGTCGCTGGCGGAGAGGGTCTTCCGCGTGGCATCTTTCAGATGATAGGTGATGGTAATGAGAGGAGCATCCTCCTGATCCGGCTGCTTCAGCGGTGTGTATTTCAGAAAACCGGACAGACTCAGCGCCAGGTGGATGTTCTCACTGTCCGAGTACAGCTTGACCTCCTCTGTCACGCTGGGATATGACACGCTGACGGATTCAATGTCCTTCTCGTTCGGCAGGCCCAGCAGCCACATTCCGTTGCTCAGAACATTGACACACATCAGAAAAAGGCATACGACCGCCGTTGTCAGTAAGAGACGAGAGAGATATTTAGCCGCCTTTTTCATGAGCATTTCTCCTGATGTATATCAGATTTATTCTATTTTATCATTTTACCTGTTTGATTTCAATATATTTGCTTCCGACAAAGGAAGTTCATAAGGGAGAGCGAAAATCGGTTGACCGTAAGGGGAAAAGAAGGTATAATAAACTGTCTTATTATGAATTACTGTACCCTTTAACAGGAGGAATACGATATGTGGATCGCGGACGCGTGGAAGGATTATGAGCTGCTGGACTGCGGCGGCGGAGAAAAATTAGAGCGCTGGGACAAGCAGTATCTGGTGCGTCCGGACCCCCAGGCCATCTGGGAAACGCCCCGGCGTCTGCCAGAGTGGAAGCGGGCCAACGCCCGGTATCTCCGCAGTCAGACCGGCGGCGGACACTGGGAGAAAAAGGCCCTGCCGGAGAGCTGGCAGGTCCACTATAAGGATCTGACCTTCCAGGTAAAGCCCATGAACTTCAAGCATACCGGCCTCTTCCCGGAGCAGGCGGCCAACTGGGATTTTGTTATGGACAAGATCCGCAAGGCTGACCGGCCCATCCGGGTGCTGAATCTGTTCGCCTACACCGGCGGCGCCACGGTGGCCTGCGCTAAGGCCGGTGCCAGCGTGTGCCATGTGGACGCGGCCAAGGGCATGGTGGCCTGGGCCAAGGACAACGCCCGGCTCTCCGGTCTTGCGGACGCGCCGATCCGCTGGATCGTGGATGACTGCGCCAAATTCGTGGAACGGGAGATCCGCCGAGGCAAGACGTATGACGCCATCATCATGGACCCGCCCAGCTATGGCCGGGGCCCCGGCGGCGAGGTGTGGAAGCTGGAGGAGAATCTGTATCCCTTCGTGAAACTCTGCGCCCAGGTGCTGTCGGACAAGCCGCTGTTCGTCCTCATCAACTCCTATACCACGGGGCTTGCTCCCAGCGTGCTGGGGTATCTGCTGCACCTGCTGGTGGCGGAGAAATACGGCGGCACAGTGAGCTGGGACGAGCTGGGACTGCCGGTAACAGCTACCGGTATGGCCCTGCCCTGCGGCGCCACGGGCCGGTGGTTTAGCGAATAAAACAGAAAGTGACAGATGTTATGTCAACAATGATCGAGACAAAAGCCCTGGAATTTGCCTATCCGGCAGAGGAAGGGGAGACCCGGACGCCGGTCCTGAACGGGCTGGACATCCGCGTTGAAAAGGGCAGCTTTGTGGTGGTGCTGGGGCACAACGGCTCCGGAAAATCCACCTTTGCCAAGTGCCTCAACGCGGTGCTGCTGCCCTGCGGCGGAGCGGTATATGTGGAGGGCATGGACACGCTGGATGAGCGGTATCTGCTGGAGATCCGCCGCCGGGTGGGCATGGTGTTCCAGAACCCGGATAACCAGATCGTGGCCAATGTGGTGGAAGAGGATGTGGCCTTCGCCCCGGAGAATCTGGGGGTGGAGAGCAGCGAGATCCGCCGCCGGGTGGACGAGGCTCTGGCCGCGGTGGACATGGGCAGCTTTGTGACCCACGCCCCCCATCTCCTCTCCGGCGGACAGAAGCAGCGGGTGGCCATTGCCGGCGTCATCGCCATGGAGCCGGAGTGTATCGTGTTGGACGAGGCCACCGCCATGCTGGACCCTGTGGGCCGGCGGGAAGTCCTGGAGGCCGTTCACCGGCTGAACCGGGAAAAGGGCATCACCGTGATCCTGATCACCCACCATATCAATGAAGCCGAGGACGCCGACCGTGTTCTCGTGATGGACGATGGCCGTGTGGCGCTGGATGGTACGCCTCAGGCGGTCTTTACCCAGGTGGAGGCGCTGCGCTCCATGGGCCTCACCGTGCCGGATACGGTGGATCTGTTGGATCGGCTGCGCAAGGACGGGCTGGATGTTCCGCTGGATGCCCTGACGGTGGAGGACTGTGCGGACGTCATCACAGCGGCTTTGACAAACAAGTAATTGGGGGACAGACCATTGGAACCGATCATTCAGGTAAAGGACCTGACACATACCTACGGCGTGGGAACGCCCTTCCAGCGCAGCGCCGTGGATCATATGAGTTTTTCGGTGCGGGAAGGGGAATTTCTGGGCATCATCGGCCATACCGGCTCCGGAAAATCCACCCTGATCCAGCATTTGAACGGTCTGCTCCGCCCTACGGAGGGGCAGATCCTGCTCCATGGAAAGGATATCTGGGCGGAGCCGAAAAAGATCCGGCAGGTCCGCTTTCAAGTGGGGCTGGTATTTCAGTACCCGGAGTATCAGCTTTTCGAGGAAACAGTGTATAAAGACATCGCCTTCGGCCCTGCCAATCAGGGAAAGAAGGGGGACGAACTGGACACTGCTGTCCGGGAGGCGGCCCGGCTGGTTGGCATCCGGGACGAGCAGTTGGAAAAGTCTCCCTTTGAGCTCTCCGGCGGACAAAAGCGCCGGGTGGCGCTGGCAGGCGTGCTGGCCATGGACCCGGAGGTGCTGGTGCTGGACGAGCCCACGGCGGGCCTTGACCCGACGGGCCGGGAAAATCTCATGGCCAACATCCGCCATTACCACGAAAACCGGAAAAAGACCATCATCCTGGTGAGCCACAGCATGGACGAGATCGCCCAGAATGTGGACCGCATCCTGGTGC
>CAZFJB010000184.1:0-3369 GCA_964519775.1 uncultured Oscillibacter sp. | reverse complement strand
TGGCCAAGAAGATCGAAGAAGAGATGGAGTACCCCGGCCAGATCAAGATCAACCTGATCCGGGAGACCAAGTGTGTGGATTACGCCAAGTAATTCCACAACAAATCGTATTTCTTCGACAGGAAATTACAAATTGTTATGAAAAACATCCCTGCGGCATTGCCGCAGGGATGTTTTTTGCAATATTTGCTATCGGATGAAGGGACTCAGTTGTCAAAGAGTTCCGTGGTGGCCCGGAGCTGGACGCGCAGATACGGCCCAACATCCGCCACGCCGGTATGACCGGTGCTGCCGCTAAACTGAAAATACGCCTCACGGCTCCAGAGATTGTTGGTGAGATAGTCCGCGTTCATGTGAACGGTCAGCACGGCGTTAGCTCCTTGCTGCCGCTGCTGTAAACGTCATAATCCAGCGCCTGTCCCAGCTCGTCATAGAGCAGATTCAGCGCCACCCGCTCCACCCGTGGGATCCCCGGCACGCCGTTGTAGATGTTGGGCCCGCCCACCACCGTCCGGATGCAGGCGGGGGATTCGATCTCCAGGTCCAGCAGTTCCGCGTCCACAAACAGCATCCGGCGGCGGATGCCGCTCTGACCGTAGACCCAGTCCAGCCACTGGGTATCATGCTCGCTGCCCAGCCGCACCAGATAGTCCCCTTCGTACTCGGTGATGGACAAAATAGGCGGATTGGTGGGGTCAGCCTCATAGTCCGGGGCGTAGAGCCCCCGGACTTCCTCCTCCGAGGTAACGAGGGTCAGCGCTTCGGCAGATGAGAGCAGCGTTTCATCAGATGGGGACGGTGCAGAAGGCACGGCGGGGGGCGGCGTCTGGGTCATGCCTTCCTTCTGGGAAGGGGCGCCGCAGGCGCAGAGGCTTAACAGCAGCAGGGCGGATAAAAACAGGGCAGTATACTTCTTTATGGAATACACGTCCTTTCTTCAGCGGGGGGATGTTCAGCTGCCAATGATCATCTGGGAGGTTAAGCACAGCGTATCATATAAAAAAGTGAAAATCATTACGATTTTATGAAAAAGTATGACAAATCGGCTACAGAATACGAGCGTCCCCGCACCGACAAAACGGCGCGGGGACGGTTTTTATAGAGCGGCAGAACGCTTCTGCCTCCTGTATCCCCGAAGCAGGGCCAGGGAGCAGACCACCAGCACATTCAGGGTCAGGAACCGCAGGCAGTTTTCGGCGGTGACAAGAAGACTGTAGACTGTATAAGAACTGCCCAGTGGGTTGCCGGAAGCGCAGATCTGGGAGAGCCAGGAAAAGAACACCAGTTTGTTCAGCACCCGGGGGATCAGGAGCCAGAGGCCCCAGCCAATCGCAAGCAGCGCCCCGTTCCGCCGGGTGGGGGCAAAGGTGACCGTTCGGAAGGACCGGGCGGTGCGGAACACCATCAGCACCATGGCCAGCAGCATGACCCAGGAGACGATCAGCCGCATATAGTTCCACTCCGGCTGGAAAACCAGGGTTTGCAGGGTCAGCGTCCAGCGGATGCCGGTGGCGTACCGGAAATAGAGCATCAGGCTGGCAAACCACACCCAGCCGCACCAAAGACCCGCCCGGCGCTTTGCCGTCAGGCAGAGGATGCCGCAGAGCAGGAAAGGCAGCGCCAAAATAAAGGAAAAAAGGCTCCCGCTCATAAACAGCAGCACCAGCGCCACCAGCACGGCGAAGCACAGCAGCACGATGCCGACGATCTTTTGGGTCCCGCTGATGGAGGTCGGCGGCGTTTTCCGCTCCGGCGGAGCGGCGCTGGTGGTCTCTTGCCCTGGGGCAGCCGGGTCAAACGGCGGGATCGTTTTGAGATCGGGCGCTGTATCGGATGGCCCCTTTACAAGCTCGTCCAGCGTGACGCCGAATACTTCGCTCAGTTTCAGCAGCCTGTCCAGATCCGGCACGGAGGTATCTGTCTCCCATTTGGAGACAGACTGCCGGGAGACTTGCAGCAATTCGGCCAGATCCTCCTGAGAAAGGCCACGGTCTGCCCGCAGACGATTGATCCGCTCACCAAGTGTCATATTTTCCTCCATTCCACCGCGACGCGCGGTACCGATCAAAATAGAAACGTGTCCCCCGGTGGAGAAACTGTGTGGCTTCAGTATACAGGGAAGGGGCAAAAATGTCCATCAATCCGGCTTGAAATGTCCGCAACCAGCGGTTGCGGCAGAGAAAAACACGAAAAACGGGCCGGTATCCGGCAGGATACCGGCCCGTTCGTTCGATGATCGTTCTCTTACAGGGGCGTGCCCACGCACTTGCGGAGGATGGTCGCCATCTCGTCGGGGCCAATTTTTACGAAGCCGCCGAAGGGGAAGCCGTTGGGCTTTTCCGCCCGGTGGGCAACGATGGCGGGAATATCCTCTGCCTTGCCGCCCACCTCTTCCAGGGTGGCGGGCATGTTAAGGGCACGGAAGAAGTCCCGCAGACGCTGGATACCGTCCCGGGCGGTGCGCTCCGGGTGGGCAAAGTCCATCTCACAGCCAAAGACATTGACCGCAAAGCGGGCGAACCGGGCAGCGTCATGATCGCAGACGTACTCCATCCAGGCGGGCAGCACCACCGCCAGCCCCGCGCCGTGGGCGCAGTCGTAAAAGGCGGAGAGTTCGTGTTCAATCTGATGGCTGGCCCAATCCTGCTCCCGGCCCACGCCGCAGGTGTTGTTATGAGCCAGGGTGCTTGCCCACATGAGGTCGGCGTGGGCAGCGTAGTCCTGGTGATCCGCCAGCGCTTTGGGGGCGGCGTCGATCACGGTTTTGAAAACGGCTTCGCACAGCCGGTCCGTCAGCAGCACATCCGGCGTGTTGGTGAAATACCGCTCGCACAGGTGGGTCAGCATATCCACGGTGCCGCAGGAGACCTGATAGTCCGGCAGGGAATAGGTATAGGTGGGGTCCAGCACGGAGAATCTGGGGCGGATCATATCGGTTTTGGGACTGCCCCACTTCAGATTGCCATCTTCCTGGGTGATGACGCAGCTGCCGGACCCCTCACTGCCGGCGGCGGAGATGGTCAGCACCGTGCCCACAGGCATAGTGGTCTCGATTTTGGCCTTCCCGGTGAAAAAGTCCCAGAAGTCGCCATCGTAAGGCACGCCGATGCCGATGGCCTTGGCGGTGTCGATAACGCTGCCGCCGCCTACGGCCAGAATGAAGTCAGCCCCTTCCCGGCGGGCAAGGTCAATGCCCTCATAGACCTTGCCGCTGCGGGGATTGGCCTGGATGCCCCACAGTTCGCACCAGGTGACGCCGGCCTCTGTCAGAGAGGCGGTCACCGCGTCATAGGCGCCGTTGTTCCGAATGGAGCCGCCGCCTGCCACCAGCAGGACACGGCTGCCGCCAAAGCGGCGGACCAGGGTACCC
>CAZFJB010000183.1:0-3393 GCA_964519775.1 uncultured Oscillibacter sp. | reverse complement strand
CTTGCTGCCGGCCGGAGGCGTCAGCCCCTTCAGGAAGGGCAGGCCCGCCGCGTCAATGTCCATAGCCACAGCGTAAGGATCGGCGGGAAGCACCAGATCCAGCTTTTCCTGAATGGTCTCCAGATTCCAGGGCTTGATGGTGGGCACGCCGCAGCCGCCGTTGGCCTTCAGGGCATCGGCAGCGCCCTCTACCACGGCGGGGTTAGTGCCGTCGCCGGTGAAGGCGGCGATACCCGCCTTGGCGCAGCCGGGGACCAGAACGTTGTTATAGGTGAGGTCGTCGTGCTTGTCGCTGTAGTGCATGGCCACCGCCCCCACGGGGCCGGCCAGCACGGGGATAGTCAGCTTGTGGCCGAAAAAGTCATAGCTGGTGTCCACGTCGGCGTTTTCGCAGATGGTGTCCATGTTGACACACAGCTCCTGCCATTTCTGATAGTTGCGGATGGCGCCGGTGCCAAGACCCTTGGCGCCGGGGCCGGGGACAGCGTTTTTGCAGGCAAGGCCATTGCACACCGGGCAGGCGTGGCACTTGCCCATACAGGTCCGGGCCTGTTCCAAAACTTCCTGATACGTCATAATGTTCTCCCATTCCGCCGCGGTACGCGGCACAGATCGATTCCCAATAAGATCCCCCCGGCTGGCGGGGGCGCTCCGCCGCTTCCGGCGGTGTATACGCTCCCATTTTACAGCGCCGGGACAAAAAAGACAAGCGTTTGAAAAGATCCCTGGGAAATTTTGGCCGGAGGCGGAACTTTTTCCCGGAAATTTCGTCTATAAGGGCAAAAGGGGACGGCGGAGACCGCCCGGAGGAGGTTGGATCATGAAAAAGAGAAGTTTGCCCGCACTGCTTGCCCTGTTCATGCTGCTGACGTTGGTGTCCTGTGGCGGCAAGGCTGTGTCTGACGCTGCCTACAACACATCCGGCAGCACATCCATGTCCATGAGCAAAACGGAAGAGGCCTTCGACGCTGTGATGGAAGCGCCCGCCGAAATGGGGACCGGCAGCGCCAACGGCAGTGTGCTGGAAAGTCAGAAGATCATCTACACCGGCAATCTGAATCTGGAGACCACGGCCTTTGACGATACGGTGAAGGCCCTCACCGGCCTGGCGGAGTCCCTGGGCGGGTATCTGCAAAGCAGCACCGTGGGCAGCGGCGGCCGGGGCTATCGCTGGGCTGATTACACGATCCGGGTGCCCTCGGACAAGTTCCAGAACTTCATGGAGCAGGCCGGAGCACTGGCCCATGTGACCTGGCAGAATACGGATCTGGAAAACATTACGGAGGCCTATTACGATACCGAGGGTCGTCTCAAGACCCAGCAGATCAAGCTGGAGCGGCTGCAAAAACTCCTTTCTCAGGCGGAGAACATGGAGGACATCATCACCATTGAGTCCGCCATTTCCGAAACGGAGTGGAACATTGAAAATCTCTCCGGCACCCTGCGGCACTATGACGCCCTGGTGGACTACGCCACCGTCAACGTCAACCTGCAGGAGGTCTATAAACTCTCCAACACGGAAGAGGTGCCCGAGAGCTTCGGAGACCGGCTGGGCAGCGCTCTGTCCCGGGGCGGCGCCGCCTTTGTGGACGGGATGGAAGATTTCATCATCTTCCTGGCCTACAACGGCCCGTGGCTGATCTTGTGGGCGGCGGTCATCGCGGCGGTGGTGGCGTTTTGGCGGCGGCTCCGGCACCGGAAGGGCCCGAAAAAGGGCGGCTGGTTTCCCCTGAAGCGCAAAAAAGAGCAGAAACCGGATGACAATCAGGAGCAGAACTGATAAACTAAAGGCGATGGGGCGACCCATCGCCTTTTTCCCGCGCGTTATGCAATGAAACCGTCAAAATACGGCTTATTTCAATTTGTGCCGCGAATGCGGCGGAATGGGGGACTTTTTATGAAGCTGACCTGGCTGGGCCATGCCTGTTTTTTGCTGGAGGAGGACGGCTATCGGATCGTAGTCGATCCCTATACCGACGTGGCGGGCTACCCGCCGCTGACGGCCTCCGCCCACGCTGTCTATTGCAGCCACGATCATTTTGACCACAATGCCGTGAACTGCGTCACGCCGCTGCCGGGGCGGGAAAGTCCTTTCACCCTCCGGGAGATTGCCACCTTCCACGATGACCGGCAGGGGGCGCTGCGAGGCCCCAACACCGTCCGGGTGTTTACCGCCGGCGGTGTGTCCGTGGCCCATCTGGGGGATCTGGGGCATCAACTCACGGCGGAGCAGATCGCCGCCATCGGCACGGTGGATGCCCTGCTGATCCCGGTGGGCGGCACCTATACGGTGGATGCCGCCGGAGCCAAGGCAGTCTGTGACACGCTGAGACCCCGCTGCGTGATCCCCATGCACTACCGCCGGGGCACCTACGGATTCGCGGAGCTGGCGGAAGCGGATGCCTTTTTGTCCCTGTGGCCCGAAGGGGAGATCCATCGCCTGCCGGACGCTGTTTTTGAGATCACCAAGGAGAGCGCCGGGGTGTTGCTGCCCACCTTTGGATAAGCGGAGACTTGACAAAATCTCCAAAACCGTATAATATAGTTTTGAAAACTATGTTATACGGAATGAGGTGACGAGATGGAAGCGCGCAGACAGGTGACTCTACTGGGGGATTCCATCCTAAAAGGAATACAGGTGGATCTGGGCAGCCGGCGCTATCGGACGCAAAACGAGATCGACACAGAGGCATTGGAGTCAGAATTTCAGCTCTCCATCCATAATGATGCCCATTTCGGCGCCACGGTCCGCAAGGGTAGCCGTTTGTTGGAGCGGATGCTGGAACGGGGGCTACCGTGTGATCTGCTGGTGATGGATTTCGGCGGCAACGACTGCGATTTTAACTGGAAGGCCATTGCTGCGGCCCCTGATGAGGCCCATGTGTCCAATGTGCCCCTGCCGGAATTTGTGGAACTGTACCGCGGTATGATCCGCCGGGTGAAGGAGCGGGGCATCCGGCCCATCCTCACCAATCTGCCCCCGCTGGACAGCCAGCGCTTTTTCGACTGGTGGTGCGCTGATCTGGACCGGGGGGCGGTCATGCGCTGGCTGGGTGACGTTGGGAATATCTACGCCTGGCAGGAGCGCTATTCCCGGGCAGTGGAGCGCCTGGCTCGGGAGGAGGATGTGCCTCTGGTGGATGTCCGGGGCGCCTTTCTGGACCACGGCCATCTGGAGCGGACCCTCTGTGCCGACGGGACCCACCCCAATACGGAGGGGCAGAAGCTCATCACCCGGGCCTTTCAGGAATTTGGCCGGGAGCTGCGTGCCCAGCCTCATCTGGCGTAAAGAGAAAACGAACAGCCTGTCGGCGCTTTGCGCCGAGTTTTCAGAACTTAAAAGTTCTGAAAACTGTTTGATTAAAATTGTGCGGGAAACCCTTCCTGGGTTTC
>CAZFJB010000182.1:0-3431 GCA_964519775.1 uncultured Oscillibacter sp. | reverse complement strand
GTCTGGACGTGCCGACAGAGGGGACCTATCTGCTGGATGGGCAGGATGTGGGCCAGATGGACCGAAACCAGCTGGCGGCCATCCGCAATAAGATGCTGGGCTTTATCTTCCAGCAGTATAACCTGCTGCCCAAGCTGAACCTGCTGGAAAATGTGGAGGTGCCGCTGATGTACGCCGGCGTGCGCAAGCCGGAGCGCTATGAGCGGGCCAAGCTGGCGCTGGAACTGGTGGGCCTGGGGGATAAGCTGAAGCACAAGCCTAATCAGCTCTCCGGCGGCCAGCAGCAGCGGGTGTCCATCGCCCGGGCTCTGGCGGGGGACCCGGCGGTGATCCTGGCGGATGAGCCAACCGGCGCCCTGGACTCCCACACCGGCCGGGAGGTGCTGGAGATGCTGAAAAATCTCCACGCCGCCGGCAACACCGTGGTTCTGATCACCCATGATAACTCCATCGCCGTCCAGGCCCAGCGGATCATCCGCCTGGAGGACGGCCAAGTGATCTACGATGGCGACGCCCACGACCCCAAGGCCGTGGTCGCACCCAACATCGCGGGAGAGGGGGCGGTACGATGAGCTTGCTGGAAACCTTTCAGATGGCGGTGAAGAACATCCTCAGCAGCAAGATGCGGACGTTTCTCACCATGCTGGGCATCATCATCGGCGTCTGCGCCGTCATCGTCATCGTGGGCCTTGGCAACGGTATGCAGCGCTATATTGAAGACAGCTTTGCCGAGATGGGCACCGACTCCCTGACGGTGCAGATCATGGGCCGGGGGTCCTCCCGCAGCGTGTCGGAGGAGCAGATGTACGCCATTGTCAGCGACAATCAGGACCTTTTCAGGCAGATCTCCCCCACGGTTTCCATGATGGGCATGGTGAAGATCGGAAGCGACACTATCTCCACCTCCACCGTGACCGGTATCAGCGAGGACTATTTCGGCATGAAGGGCTATGAAGTCGCCCAGGGGCGGAACCTCAGCTTTGTGGATATGGACGCCCGGAAAAAAGTCTGCGTGGTGGGGCAGTATCTCAACATGGCCTATTTCGGAGGCAGCGCCGTGGGCCAGACTCTGAAGATCAACGGTGAGACTTTCACCGTAGTGGGCGTCATGGCCCAGAAGGGCAGCGAGCTGGAGGAGGGCGGCACCGATGACTGCGTGTTCGTGCCCTATTCCACGGCGGCCCGCCTCAGCTTCACCGGCACCATCGGCAGCTACACCATGACGGTGCGGGATACCGACCGGATCTCGGAGGCCAAGACCTTCCTGGAAAATCAGCTCTTCGGCATTTTCTCCGATGATGACGCCTATACCGTTATCTCCATGGCGGAGATGGTGGAGGAGATGAATTCCATGGTGGATATGATCATCTACATTCTGGCGGGGATCGCCGCCATCTCTTTGGTGGTGGGCGGCATCGGCATCATGAACATCATGCTGGTCTCCGTCACGGAGCGGACCCGGGAGATCGGCATCCGCAAGGCCCTGGGGGCGAGGGAGGGGGCTATTTTGCGCCAATTCGTCATTGAGGCCGCCACCACCTCGGCCCTGGGCGGCGTGCTGGGCATCGCCCTGGGCTACGGCCTTTCCTCTGCGGCCACCACGGTCATCGCGAACCTGATGCCGGACACTCCCATCACCGTCAGCCCCAGTGTGGGGGCGGTGGTCATCGCCTTCGGCGTGTCGGCGGGCATCGGCATCATTTTCGGCTACCTTCCTGCCCGGAAGGCCGCCAATCTCAACCCCATCGACGCCCTGCGGTACGATTAAGTCAAAGTTCCCCGCCCTTTTCGGAAGGGCGGGGAACTTTTATGTAAACTTCTGCCAAGTTTACGGTCCGTTCACAAATTTTTCATGGGCATTTCAGAATTGGGGGCTATACTGACTACATCAGTCAGGGACCCACGACTGATCCGAGAGAAAAATTGCCCTTCTTTCAAATATACCGCCTGGCAGGACCTGAGTCCCTGTCAAGGACGGGAACCCAAAGGCTCACTGCCCGCCGGGGAGGTGTCCCAAAGCGGCAGACCAACCATTCCGCCGGCCTTTTGTACGGCGTGGAGATAGATCTTTTTCATATGACCCTCTCACAGCACCGGAGCCGGAGGCATTGCCTCCGGCTCCGGTGCGCTATGCGGGGTGCCGCCTGCCGAAAAGGGGGGGTAATTTGATTTTTGCTATAGGATAACGTATTTTAAGGTTTGACAGTGAAAAAAGAACCATGACTACTAAAGGTAGTCTTCGAGTCCCTGTTCCTAAGGCTGACGCTATGGAGCCGGGACCTGACCGCTTGCGGTCACAGGGTCGATGCCGGAAACAGCACGGCCTTCCTGATTGAAAAGGGGACGGAATACGCGCAGTTCGGAGTGGGGCTCCGGACCGGTCAGGTGTCCGTTCTTGAAGAAGACGGACTTTTTGCTGTGCGCAAGCACAGCGCTTTGCCCATGCGTGCCGAAGGCGGCACAGTGGGACATCAGACTGACAGGAGGAACCCCACATGAAAAAGAAGACCCTTTCCCTGCTGCTGGCTTTGTGCCTGACACTCTCCCTTGCCGCCTGCGGCGGCACCAAGCCGGAAACATCCGCCGCGCCTGCTGAAAAGCCGGCGGAAGCGGAAACGCCCGCGGGACCCGCGGCGGAGCCGGTGGAGCTGATCGTGTTCGCCGCCTCCATGACGGAGACGCTGACGGAGATCCAGGCCCTTTACAAGGAAGCGGCCGCCGCTGACTTCCTGGCGTTCCTGCGGAGCGATGTGGCCATGCAGGTATTTGAGTCCGTGGGCTTCAGCCCCGCGGAATGAGCCTTTGGCAGGGGCGGGGAGTTTTTCCCTGCCCCTGTGCTGTTTTCAATGAGCTTGGAGGATAACTATGCTGAAAAAGATCGACTATCGACAGGCACGGGATCTTCTGCTGGATCAGGTAACGCCTGTGGAAGAAGAACAGATCCCCCTTTCCGCCTGTGCCGGGAGAGTTCTCTCCCGGGAACTGCTGGCGAGAGAGGATGTGCCGTTGTTTGACCGCTCCGCTCTGGACGGCTATGCCCTGCGGCGGGCGGATATCGCCAGGGCGTCCCGGGAGGCACCGGTGACCCTGCGGATCCTGGAGGAAGTGCCGGCCGGCGCTGTGCCCACCCGGACGGTGGAACCGGGTACGGCGGTGAAGATCCTCACCGGAGCGGCCATCCCGGCGGGGGCGGACACGGTGATCCCCTATGAGGTCACGGAGTTCACTGAGGAGGAAGTGACCCTCTTCGGCCCGCCCGCCGGCGGGCGGAGCAACATCGTCCGGGCGGGCGAGGACGTCTGGGCGGGGCAGCACCTGGCAGATGCCGGCACTCTGATCGACACCGGGGTGCTGGGTGAGCTGGCGGCCCAGGGTGTTGCCTGGCCCTGGGTGTACCGAACGCCCCGGATCGGCATCCTCTCTACCGGCAG
>CAZFJB010000181.1:0-3433 GCA_964519775.1 uncultured Oscillibacter sp. | reverse complement strand
CCAGAGGAGCGTACAGCATATCGCCCTTGCCCACCAGCTTTTCCGCGCCGGTATTGTCCAGAATGATGCGGGACTCCAGAGAGGAGGCCACGGCGAAGGCAATGCGGCTGGGGATATTGGCCTTCATCAGGCCGGTGATCACGTCAGCCGAGGGCCGCTGCGTGGCAATGACCAGATGCATACCAGCGGCACGGCCCATCTGGGCCACACGGCAGATGGATTCCTCCACCTCCTTGGCGGCCACCAGCATCAGGTCCGCCAGCTCGTCGATGACCACTACCACGCTGGGCATTTTTTCCAGATCCTCCCGGGTGGCGGCCAGCTTGTTGTATTCCTCCAGCTTTTTCACGCCGTTTTCCGAGAAGGTCTTATACCGCTTCATCATCTCGAATACAGCCCACTGCAGCGCGCCGGCAGCCTTCTTCGGGTCCGTCACCACCGGGATCAGCAGGTGGGGGATGCCGTTGTAAGGGGCCAGTTCCACCATCTTCGGGTCCACCATGATAAAGCGGACCTCCTCCGGTGTGGATTTGTAGAGCAGGCTGACGATCAGCGCGTTGGTACACACAGACTTACCGGAACCGGTGGTGCCGGCGATCAGAACATGTGGCAGCTTTTCAATGTTACCGATGATATTCCTGCCGCCGATGTCCCGCCCCAGGGCGAAGGCCGTTTTGGAGGAATGTTCCATAAACTCCCGGGATTCGATGACATCCCGGATCAGCACCGGTGTCACCGCCTTGTTGGGCACCTCAATGCCCACCACGGAGATCTTATTGGGCACGGCGGCGATGCGCACGCCGCTGGCACCCAGGGCCAGGGCGATGTCATCCTGCAAATTGGTGATTTTGGAGAGTTTGACACCTTGATCCAGCGTGAACTCATACCGGGTAACGGCAGGGCCATGGATCACATCGCCGGCCTTGGCATCCACGCCGAAGCTGGAAAGTGTCTCCGCCAGACGGCGGGAGTTGTTCCGCAGCTCCGCGCCGGCGGCCATGTGATTTTCCCCCTGATTTTCATGCAGCAGGCTGATGGGCGGATAACGGTATTCCGCCTCGCCGCCGGCCATATTCTCCTCGATCTCCGCCGTCACCGCGGCCGTTTCCGCGGCCACAGCCTGGGCCGCCGCCTTGCGGCTCACAGGCTCCGTGGCCGCCGGCGCGCTGGGCGCCGCAGCCGGAGCCGCGGGCGGCGTGGATACCACCACCGGTTCCATGGTGGGGATGGCCGGTGTGGCGCTTCCGCTCCGAATGGGCCGGGGCGGGGTCACAGGGACAGCCGGGGCGGCAAAGGGGTCGCCCTCCTCTGCCAAGTCCGGAGTCTCCGGCTCCGTCTGCCCCGCCACCACCTGGGCCGGGGTCTTCTGCTGGTCGGACTTATGGCGGAAGAAGCTGGTAAAGCCGCTCTTCTGGGGCTTTTCCGCGGGTTCTGCCCGTGTTTCGTCCAGGGGGATGTCGATTCGGGGCCGGGGCGCCGCGGGCGCAGTCCCTCGGGCCTTTTGAGGCTCCTTAGCGGGCTTGGGCGGCTCCTCTTCATACCGGGGCCGCTCCCGGTGCTTTTCGATCAGCGCCCCCACCGTCAGCCGCAGCGCCACCATACCCAGCACTACGAACAGGACGGTAAAGATGATGATGGACGCCACTTTGGAGAAAACCGCTACCGCGCCCACGGCGATGCTACCGGAAACCGCGCCGCCGGAGGTGCAGGTCAGGCCGGACTTCCACAGCCGCACCAAAATGCCCACACCGGACTCGTAAGTTTCCTTACTCAGCACGATATGGCCGAGACTTCCCAGCAGTCCGGGCAGCAGCATGGCGCTGGTGACCCGCAGTGTCACCGGCCGGCCATGATGGAAAATGAGAATGAAGGCCGAGAGCACCAGCGCCGGCCCAAAGAGCCAGTAACCATAGCCAAACAGGCCCTTGAGCAAAATCGCCAGCCAGTCGATGAAGATGGCGTGGATCTTGAAATAGCTGACGAACACGCACAGCGCCAGCACCAGGCACACCACGCCCCCCACCTCCCGGCGGATCGGCTGTGCCTGGGACTTTGCGGGCGTCCGGCTGCCGGACGTCTTGCTCCCTGATTTTTTCGTTGTCGTCTTCTTTTGTGATGTGGATGCCACGATCATACCCTCCGGATAGTAAAATCAGTAAAATTCCCTGTCCGCCTAAGCGCCCGGGAATATTCATATCAGGCCTTGATGAATGTCCAAATAATAGTCAAAAGTCCAACTGCCCAGCAATAGTAGGCAAAGGCGCCGAATTTTCCCTTGTCGGCGATCATCTTCAGCAGTCGGATGCAGGCGTAGCCCACCACAGCCGACACCAGAACGCCCACCAGATAGGCCGGCACATCTCCCCAGATGATCCCGCCCTCCAGCGCGTCCTTCAAACTCAGAATATTCGCGCCCAGAATGGCGGGGATCGACATGATGAAGGAATAGCGCACGGCAAATTTCCGCTCAAAGCCCACCATGCAGCCTGCCGTAATAGTAGTGCCGGAGCGGGAGAGTCCCGGGCAGGTGGCAATGGCCTGGGCCACGCCCACCAGCAGCGCATCTGTCATTCTGGCGCTCCGCTCATTTTTCCGGCCCTTGCGCACCCGGTCAGAGAGAAACAGCAAACAACCTGTAAGTACAAGGGCACCGCCCACCACATACAAATTGTTCCCCAAATTCTCGATCCAGTCCTTGATCGGCAGGATCACAAACAGCGGCAGTGTGCCCATAATGACCAGCAAGATCATCCGGCGTGCCGGCGGCACCGGCGTCGGCGTTGTCCCATGGACCAGATCGCCGATCCCCGTGAAAAATTCAAGGATCATATCCCGGATCTCCGGCCAGTAGGCGATAAACACCGCCACCAATGTGCCCAGATGCAGCAACACATCAAAAAATTCCGGGATCTCCGCTGCCCCCTTCACACCCAGCAGCTGCTCCGCAATGGCCAGATGGCCGGAGCTGGAAATGGGAAGAAATTCCGCAATACCTTGAACAAGGCCCAATAAAACTGCGTGCAGCATCGACATACGCAGATCCTCCTCTGCTGAATTTCATAGATACTATATACTATCACACTTCCATGCAAAATTCCAGTCTATTTCTTCCGCTCGTTACCAACCAATATGCTGGCAGGTTTTGTCCTCATGTTATGCGCGTACTTCTATAAACCGCTGTTGATCATTGGCGCTATCATTGCCTCTTCTTGTCTGATCCCGCATTTCCTATACAACAAGCACCCTCATTGTGGGCGGCAGCTTGGCTGGAACGATGAAACATATTGCCAATATTGCGGGAAAAATGTCAATAGAACCATGCCCTAACAAAATACGGCTCGGCCGGCGGCAATAAAGCCACAAGGAAAATTATACCGGAAATAAAAAAAGCGACGGTTTATAACCGTCGCTTTGTGTTGGCGCTATCTATCTT
>CAZFJB010000180.1:0-3440 GCA_964519775.1 uncultured Oscillibacter sp. | reverse complement strand
GGTTTTGTCACATTCCTGCTTGCGGGAGGGGCCCACGAAGTGCAGCGGTCCGGTTCAACTGGGGCTTTTTTAATTGGTTACCTGTGCTGGCATTGATTCTCCTCCTTTTTCGGCGTGCCGGAGCAAATGCTCCGGCACGCTGTTTCTCATTTTTCCAAGCCTGCGTCAGCCAATGTGATCGGGCATGGCCGAGCCGGCTTCTACCAGGGGCAGATACCAGTCGTAGTAATACTGCTCAGGGTAGAGCGACTCGTCCATATCGTCCCACTTGATGCCCCAGGGGCGCAGCAGAACGCGGTAGTAGAAGGTGCCGTCCTCATCCTCATAGTCGCCCTCGAAATCAATGATGTTCTCATAAATAAACTCGTCGGGATCGATGTACCAAGCGCCCTCTTCCAGCGTATCGCCGATGAACTGGCCGCCATTGCAGCCCATAACGCCGAACTCGGTGTCATCGGGATTGGCAAAGCACACGTCGATGCCGGCAACGGGGTCAGCGTCGCTGCCGCTGCTGTCCCACAGCTCCATGTAGCCGGTCATGCTCTCATAGGCCTCGATACGGGCGCAGGCATCCCAGACGCCCCCGCCGGTGCCATCATTCCACTCCGCGTATAAGCCGGTGCCGTCCGAAACCATCCACCAGCCGTACCAGTCGCCGGTCCAGTAGTGCAGCCAGTCGATACTGCCGTGGTAGCCGCCGCCCACCTCGGTGTCGGTGCGGTCCACGCCGGTCATGTCCACGCTGTCGGCACCACCGCTGCTGCCCGCCATGACCACAGAGCAGAGGACCGCTTTGACGATCCCGTCATCAAACTCAAGACCGGCCGAGGAGACCAGCAAATAGTTATCGCCGATGACGGCGGACGCATAGAATTTGCAGCCGCCGTTGCCGTCGTCGCACTGGAAGGCGGTCCAGTCGATACCGCCATAGTTGGTGCTGACATCGGTTTGTCCGTTGGTGTAGTTCTCTTTGAGGTACTCGTATTCTTCTTGCATATCCTCTTCGTAGGTGTAGTTGCGGAAGTTGAAGTAGATCCAGTCAGCATCCGTACTCACGACAGAGACAAAGTGGGGGTCATTCTCGTTCTGGGAATTGTGCTTAAGGGTGAAGCCTTCGGGGACCAGGATGGAGGTGAAGTCACCGAAGCTTTCCGTCCCGCCGGGTGCCGCAGCGTCCTTGATGGCGGAGTCGTCAAGGGCGGAGGGGTCAACGGTAAATGAGTAGGAAAGGTCGGAATTCTGATCCTGCAGAATGACCTCGATCTCGCTCATGTCATAATACACACGGTTATCTTCGAGCTGTAGGATATAGCCGATGTGGAAATCCACGACCGCGCCGTCACGGACATAATAGGGTTCGTCCTTCCAGTATTCGCTGAAGTTGCCCGGAGACATCTCCTCACCGTTCTGGAACGCCTTGCACCGGATGTTTTCGCTCAGCGCTCCGGTCTCCTCCGGGTCGATGTTGGTGTAGGCCAGCGTCAGCATCAGGCAGTCAAAGCCGTAGTCGGCTTCGACCAGCGCCGCCTCCTTGAACTCCACCACATAGGCGCCGAAGTCGAAAACGGTCTGCGGCTCCTCCTCCCGCGGATCTTCTTTCTTCTGCGCCTCGCTGGCAGGGTCCTTGGCGGGCGGGGGTGTGGTCGTCTTGTCGCCGCCGCAGGCGGTCACGCTCAGCAGCATCAGCAGAGTCAGCAATAAAGACAAAAACTTTTTCATAGTTACTCCTTCCAAAATCGTGCCTTGCGTTTGTATGGTATGTATAGGGCGCACTTGTCCGGCAAGGTACGCACCGATCGGGAGTCTCCGCTTACTGCGGGCGGGCGCTGCCGCAGAACTCACAGAACTTGCCGTTGTTGGCGCCGCCGCAGGCAGGGCAGGTCCAGGGACCGGCAGCGGGAGCAGCCTGCTGCGCGGTCTGCGGCGTATACGGCGCTGTCGCGGCAGGCGCGGCGGGCTGAGCGGTGGTGTCAACACCCCGGGCAATGTCCTGAACGCGGCGCATCTCATCGCAGATCTGCTGCGCCATCTCATAATACTGGCGATATTCCCGGTCATTCATGGGGTCAAAGCCGCTGCTGGCCAGCGTGTCAAGGAAGCGGCCAAAGCTGCCGCTGACGCCGCTGGAAACACCCTGGGTCACCGTCACGGTGTCAGGATTCAGGCGGAAACGCATCTCATCGAAATAGGGGTTGCTCACGCTGATGATGATGTCAAACTCGTAGGAATACTCATAGCGGGGAGGATCATAGCTGATCTCCTTGCCGTCCTTCCCCTCCCGGGTCAGCTCGGTGCGGGTCTCATCAATATCCATGCGGCAGCCGGTAACATCCTGGAAATCCAGAATGTCGGGATTTGCCTCCGCCAGATTTCTGGCTCTGGTCACAGTGAGCCAGCGGTGGCTTTCGTCCAGCAGCAGCTTCCACTCCTCACCCATGGAGCGGCTGGTGGAGAACTGTGCCGCCTTCTTCTGGTTCTCCTCCCGATAGGCGAGCTGCTGCTTGATCTCCTCCACGGTGGAGTGGCGGCGCTCAGAGAACCAGGGAGAGAGCTTCTTCGCGCAGTTTTTGCAGAGGTTGCCGTCCTCCAGCTTGCGGTTGCCCAAAAGACCGATCTCGCCGCCGCAAACGGAACATTCCTTTTTTTCAAACAAATTCCCAAACAGTCCCATGATTCAACTCTCCTTATCTGTATCATTCTTGGTTTCTTCACCGGAGGGCCTTTGGCCCTCCGGTTCTTCAATGGCCCAGGGATTTTCCATGCCGCCCTTGTCCGCGATCCGGTCTGTGACGAGCACACGGTTGAGCAGCTTCCCGCCCAATACCAGCGCCGCGCCCAGCAGGATCAAAAGAAAGATCGTCAGCATCCGGCGCTTCATCCGGTGATGTCTCCATCGTCAAAGGGGTCGCCGCACTCCGGGCAGAATTTCGGCGGGGTCGTGCCCTTTTCCGGCTCCCAGCCGCACTTGTCGCACTTGTACTGGGGCACGCCGGCAGGCTTCTTCGCGCCGCACTCGGCGCAGAACTTGCCCTTGTTCACCGCGCCACAGGAGCACTTCCAGCCGTCATCGGCGGGCTTGGGCTTGCCGCACTCAGGGCAGAACTTGCCGGTGGCCATGGCACCGCAGGAGCACTTCCAGCCGCCGGCGGCGGGCTGGGGCGCGGGCTTCTTGCCGCCGCAGTTGGGGCAGAAGTTACCGGTGATGCCGCGCTGGCCGCAGGAGCAGGTCCAGCCGGCGGGAGCCGCGGCAGCGGCCTGCTGTTGCTGACCCATCTGGAACAGGTTCTGGGCATTCATGCCGCCGGCCTGACCGGCCATATTCATGCCCATAAAGGCCATGGCGGGACCGGCGTTGGGGTTGTTGGCCGCCGCCTGCATGGCGCTGGCCTGGGCGCCGACAAGGTGGGCCGCCGCACGGGTGGGATCCATAAAGGCCGCGT
>CAZFJB010000179.1:0-3478 GCA_964519775.1 uncultured Oscillibacter sp. | reverse complement strand
CCGTGTCGTTTTCATCGAAGTCCACAAAAGCCTGATCGCACTCATAGACCTTGTAAAAGATCACGGCGGGTGCCACGGTACAGGTGATGTCCACATTGTCCAGCACCAGCGTTACCACAGCGTTGGGATCGTTTTTGGCGCCCTTGCCCAGGCCCACCGCCACCTGACCGGCGCTGAGCTTGCCGGTGAGGATATACGTTCCCGGTGCTGTGATGTGGATAACGGTATGGGATGCGGCTTCCTCAGCGCTGTGGACGTCGGATTCACTGCCATCGCCATAGGTAAAGTCGTGGCCGTCCTCATAGTATACGATGTCGTTAGCGGTATACACGGCGGCGGTATCGTCGGTGGGAGCCGCCTTGCCGTCCACAGTGATGCCGTCGTCTGACAGTGCGATGAGGGTGCCCTCGTATTCCGCCGTGGGGGCTTCCTCCCCGCCGGTTTGAGCTGTCTGTCCGCAGCCCACCAACAGCGATAGTGCCAGCGCAGCAGACAGCAGAATAGGAATTCTTCGTTTCATAATGGCCTCCTTTGATAGTTAGCCTTATTATAGCGGATCTTTCTGAAAAGGAACTGAAAAAATTGTAAATTCTTTATTCTCTCGTCTCCGGCGCGTCAGGGGCGGACAACTCCCGCACCGTGCAGACGATAGCGATGGCGGAGATCACGAAGGTCAGCGCGTCAGACATCGGCATGGACCACAGCACACCGTCCAGCCCCATGAAAACAGGCAGCAGCAGGGCAAATCCCACACCGAAGACCATCTCTCGCACCATGGAGAGCATGGTGGACATCAGGGCCTTGCCCAGAGATTGGAGATAGATAAAGGTCGCCTTGTTGACGCAGGCCAGAGGCAGCAGGCAGAGGTAGACGCGGAATGCCTTCACGGCAAAATCGGTATAATAAACGCTCTCGTTGGCCGCGCCGAACACACGAATCAGCACCCCGGGCAGCAGCTCCACGATCAGCAGGGCGATGATACCCAGCACGGCCTCTGCTGTCAGCAGGTAGCGAAAGAGCGTCTTGGCCCGGTCCTTCCGGCCCGCGCCGATGTTATAGCTCACGATGGGGATGCAGCCCGCCGCCATGCCGATGACCATGGAGACAATGATCTGGAAGAACTTCATCACGATGCCCACTACTGCCATGGGGATCTGGGCGTATTCCGTCTGGCCGAAGATCTCATCCAGCGCACCGTACTTTTGCAGCATATTGTTGATGGCCGCCATGGCCGCCACCAGGGAGATCTGGGCCAGAAAACTGCAAACACCCAGAGGGATGAACCGCCGGACCACGGACCAGTCCAGACGGAAGCTGGCTTTTTGCAGCTTCACCGCCTTCATACGGCAGAGATACCACACGGCCATGGCCGCCGTTACGATCTGGCCCAGCACCGTGGACACCGCCGCACCCATCATACCCCAGCGGAAGGCGAAAATGAAAATGGGGTCCAGAATGATGTTCACCACGGCGCCGGCAAGGCCGGAGACCATAGCGAATTTGGGGCTGCCGTCAGAGCGGATGACAGGGTTCATGGCCTGGCCGAACATATAGAATGGCACACCCAGGGTGATGTAGAAAAAATACTCCTTGGAATAGTAAAAGGTCTCCTCATTGACCCGGCCGCCGAAAAAGGTCAGGATGCCCTCCTGAAAGATGAGATACACGGCCGTCAGCACCAAACTGGCGGTCACGCACAGCACCACGGCGCCGCCCACGCTTTTATGGGCGTTTTCCTGATTGCCGCTGCCCAGGCAAATGCTGACATAGGCGCAGCAGCCATCGCCGATCATCACGGCGATGGCCAGGGCCACCACCGTCAGGGGAAATACCACCGTGTTGGCAGCGTTGCCGAAGGAACCAAGATAGCTGGCGTTGGCGATGAAGATCTGGTCCACGATGTTATACAGCGCGCCCACCAACAGGGAAATGACACAGGGTACAGCGTATTTCCCCATCAGGGTCCCCAATTTTTCCCGCGCCAAAAAGGTGTTGTTTTCTTCCATGGAAAAACCTCCTCAAAAATATAAAAAACGCAGGGCAGACCAGCCCCGCGTTTCAGCAAAAAGAAACAACGTGGGGCCGCAACCGGATTTGCGCGGTTCACGCCACACGTTGTGTTTTTATTTTACCTTGATAAAGTTGGAAAAGCAAACGCTGTTTTTCACAAATTCTGCGGAAATAGGGTTTGACCTTTTCCGGCAAAACGTGTAAAATAGCTGGCAAATGATGACCAATAAGGAGCGTATTATGGATCTGCAGAAACTGCTGAAATACCGCAACCAGCACAACCGCTTCTGCCGGCGGCTGGGCATTGAGGTGACAGAGGTATCCCCCGGCCACGCCAAAGTTACCAAGACTGTGACAGAGGAGGATCTCAACCCCTTCGGCTACACCCACGGCGGCATTTACTTCACTATGGCGGACCATGCCGCCGGATCTGCCTTAGTGGCCTACGGCCACAAAGCGGTGACGCTGGACGCGCAGTATCACTTTTTCCGCTCCTCCCTGGCTGGCGATGTCCTCACCGCCGAGGCTACGGAGCTTAAGCACGGTGAGACGGTTTCCGTGTTCGAAGTGACCATCACCGATCAAAACGGCGTCCGGGTAGGCGCCGGGACCTTTACCTTCTTCGATCTGAAAGAATCGCTGACTGTGGAATAATGCAAAACCGCCCCGAACCTTATGGTCGGGGCGGTTTCTTATCGCATTTATTTTTTGAAGCTGTCCTTCAGGCTGACGCTACGGTTGAACACGGGATGACCCGGTTTGGTATCCTTGCTGTCCAGGCAGAAGTAGCCCAGACGCATGAACTGGAAGCCGGGGGCTGTCTTGCCGGCCTCATGACCGGCGGCGTAGCTGTCGGCAATGGCGGCCAGACCCGCTTCCACCTTGCAGTCCGTCAGGACTTCCAGGGAGTCGGGATTCAGGCACTCGATGAAGTCCTTGTCGGCGGCATCGGGGTTGGCATCGGTGAAGAGATCGTCGTAGAGCCGCACCTCAGCGGTGGCGGCGGTGGCGGCGTCCACCCAATGGATGGTAGCGCCCTTGACCTTGCGGCCGTCGGCGGGATCGCCGCCCCGGCTGTCAGGGTCGTATTCGGCGGTAACGGCGGTGACATTGCCGTTACCGTCGGTCTCATAGCCGGTGCAGCGGATGAGATACGCGCCCTTCAGGCGGCACTCGGGGCCGTTGGGGGTCAGGCGCTTGTACTTGGGCACCGGCTCGGCCATAAAGTCGTCCGCCTCGATCCACACCTCACGGGAGAAGCTGACCTCTCTCGTGCCGGCAGCGGGGTCCAGGGGATTGTTCTCTACCGTCAGCGTTTCGCTCTGACCGGCGGGATAGTTGGTAATGACCAGCTTGATGGGCCGCAGAACGGCCATGACCCGGGGGGCGATCTCATTGAGATCCTCCCGCAGGCAGTGCTCCAGGAAGCCGTATTCCACCACGTTGGTGTTCTTGGCCACGCCGATGC
>CAZFJB010000178.1:624-3490 GCA_964519775.1 uncultured Oscillibacter sp. | reverse complement strand
GCTGGCTCAAAAGGCTCAGGGACACCGGCTCCGGCGAGGAAAGGAAGTTCAGCCAGTCCGGCAGCCGTCCCGGCTCACTGACCATGAGGTACCACACCGGGGTGATGAAGAGGGAGAGCAGAAACACGCTCACCCGCAAAACGCGCAGATAGGTGCCCACCAGAGGCGGAAAGTAGAAATCGTTGGCCTCCTGTGTAAAATCGAAAAAGGAGGTGGGCAGCAGCATAACGGCGGCGGAATTGTCCACCATCACAACAATGCTGCCCTCCATAATACCGGCGGCGGCCACATCGGGCCGCTCGGTATAGCGGACCTTGGGAAAAGGATTATACCACTGCTTTGGGCGGATGGCCTCCGCCAGGCTCTCCTGAGCCATGGAGAGGGAGCGGACATCCAGTCCCAGCAGCTTTCCCCGGAGCTTGCGCAGCAATTCCCGGTCCACCCGATCCTCCAGATAGCAGAGGACCACGTCGTTATGGGTCCGGGTCCCCAGCTTGTGGCCTTCCATGGTCAGGTTCGGGTCCCGGATACGGCGGCGCAGCAGGGCCATGTTGGGCACCACCGCCTCCACGAACCCATCGTGACTGCCCCGGAGGACCCGGCCGTCCGTAGGCTCCTCCACCCCCCGGCTGGGATAGCCCTTGGCGTCCATCAGCGCCCCGCCGGCAAGGCCCTCCACCACCAGCAGGGACTTGCCCAGAAACACGGAGGTCACCGCCTCCCGCACGTCAAAGGTGACGCCGGACTCGGAAAAGGTCACATAGCGGTCCACAAAGTCCCGCATTTTCGACAAAGCCAGCACATTTTCCGGCTTCAGGGACAGCCAGAAGGCCCCCATCCGCTCCAAAACATCGTCGCTGCCGAAGCCGTCCACCACCCACAGCCGGGCCCGCCGCCCGCCGATGATATAGTCCCGGCTCACCATGTCGCAGCTTCGCCCCACTCCCAGCAGCGTGTCGAACCGCCGCACATTTTCGGTATAGAGATCTGAAAATCGTTCCATGGCACCCTCCGTTTTTGGATAGTATGCGCCGGAGGGCGGATTTTATGGCAGGATGGCGGCAAAATAAAGGAAAAGGCCGCCAAAAGGCAGCCTTTCCCTTTCATATCATTCCATTTTATCGCGGATGCGCAGTAAACCTCACCACTCCAGCACCCGGACCCGGATCACATGATCCATCCGGCGCACATCCTCCACCACGCTGTCCGTCACCCGGGTGGTGAGATCCACCATGGTATAGGCGTAATCCCCCCGGGACTTGTTGCTCAGGTTTTCCACGTTGACCCCGTCCCGGCCAAAGAGGCTGGTGATGTTCGCCAGCATACCGGGCACGTTTTTATGCAGGATGCACAGCCGCTGCACACCGCTGCGGTCCATGCTCATCTCCGGCAGGTTGGCGCTGGAACGGATGTTGCCGTTTTCCAGATAGTCCATCAGTTCATCCACCGCCATGGCGGCGCAGTTCTGCTCGCTCTCCGGGGTGGAGGCCCCCAGATGGGGCAGGGCGATGACGTGAGGTGCCGCAAGCAGACGATTATTGGGAAAGTCGGTAATGTAGGCGGCCACCTTGCCGGTGTCCAGCGCCGAGAGCATGGCCGTGTCGTCCACGATCTCTCCCCGGGCCAGATTGATGACTCGCACGCCCCGCTTCATGGCGGCAATGGCGTCGGCGTTGATCATGCCGGCGGTCTTTTCCGTGTAGTGGATGTGCATGGTCAGGTAATCCGCCCGCTTGTAGAGGTCCTGGATCTCCTTGACCACATGGACATGGCGGTCCAGCCGCAGGGCAGTGTCCACAGAGAGATAGGGGTCATAGCCGTAGACATCCATGCCCAGGGAGATGGCCATATTGGCCACCAGGGAGCCGATGGCCCCCAGCCCGATGATGCCCAGGGTCTTTTTATAAAGCTCCGGCCCCACGAAGGCGGACTTCCCCTTTTCCACCACGGAGGCCACCTCCGTGCCGCTCTCCGCCTGCTCTCGCACCCAGCGGATGGCGCCGGGGATGTCCCGGGAGCCGATGAGCATGGCGCAGAGGACCAGCTCCTTCACAGCGTTGGCGTTGGCACCGGGAGTGGAGAATACGGGGATACCCGCCGCGGCGCAGCGGTCCAGGGGGATGTTGTTCACCCCCACCCCCGCCCGGGCGATGGCCAGCAGACCGGGGTTGAACTCCATGTCCAGCAGCTTTGCGGAGCGGACTAAAATGCCCTGGGGATCAGGCACCGTATCTCCCACCGTATAGCGCTCAGCGGGAAAGCGGTTCAGTCCCACAGGGGAAATTTTGTTCATGGTTTGGATCTGATACATCTCTTCGATCTCCTTGGGCGGCCCCAGCGGGCCGCGGTACTCACGGCGGAACGTGCGGCGCTGGCGCCGCTTCCGGGGTGGCAATTTCCATTATAGGTCCCTTTTCGGCGGAATCAATGTTCGAAAGGGCAAAAAAATACCCATTTCTCCACCCTGTCTTTGGTCAAAACAGAGTGTGTCTGCCCGCCGCGCACAGATCAATCAAAAAATTCACGTTTTTGGCGGAAATCTTGAAATTTCCCATTGAAATCGCAGAAAATGTAGATTATAATAATAGGCTGTGCGAAATTCCTTTTGATTACTTTAATTCGTGGTTTTTCCACGCAAAGGAGATAAAAGATCATGCAGAACGAAAAACTTCGCAACGTAGCCATTATTGCCCACGTTGACCGCGTCGTCGCAAAGTCCGCATAACTCTGTTTCCGCCTTGCGGCGAAAACTCCGTCCGCTCCCTTGCTCCTCCTTCCCCCACAAAATCTTCGATTTTGCGGGGCACCCCATTTGATTACTTTAATTCGTGGTTTTTCCACGCAAAGGAGATAAAAGATCATGCAG
>CAZFJB010000178.1:0-524 GCA_964519775.1 uncultured Oscillibacter sp. | reverse complement strand
AACGAAAAACTTCGCAACGTAGCCATTATTGCCCACGTTGACCATGGAAAAACCACTTTGGTGGATGAAATGCTCAAGCA
Source organism: uncultured Oscillibacter sp. (assembly GCA_964519775.1). Classification (GTDB taxonomy): domain Bacteria; phylum Bacillota; class Clostridia; order Oscillospirales; family Oscillospiraceae; genus Oscillibacter. The sequence continues at coordinate 444 of CAZFJB010000178.1, read as the reverse complement.
GGGCGGCGCCTACCGTGAAAACCAGGAGACTGTGGACCGTGTTATGGACTCCGGCGACCTGGAGCGGGAGCGCGGCATCACCATTCTGGCAAAGAACACCGCCGTGCGCTATAAGGACACCAAGATCAACGTGGTGGACACCCCGGGCCACGCCGACTTCGGCGGCGAGGTGGAGCGCATTTTGAAGATGGTCAACGGCGTCATCCTGCTGGTGGACGCCGCCGAGGGCCCCATGCCCCAGACCCGCTTCGTCCTCTCCCGGGCCCTGGAACTGGGCCACCGGGTCATCGTGGTGGTCAACAAGATCGACCGGCCCGACCAGCGCATCCATGAGGTCATCGATGAGGTGCTGGAGCTGCTGATGGATCTGGACGCCACCCCCGAGCAGTTGGATTCCCCCATGCTGTTCTGCTCCGGCCGTCAGGGTACCGCTTCCTACTCTCC
>CAZFJB010000177.1:0-3492 GCA_964519775.1 uncultured Oscillibacter sp. | reverse complement strand
CCCCATCCGGGCGCTGACCGTCACCGCCATCCATCTCTCGCCGGAGGGAGCCGCCTTTGAGCAGACAGACCTGTTTGACCCCGGGGCCGGACAGCGGAGCGCCCGACAGGAAAAACTGGAATCCGCCATGGATGCCATCCGAAAAAAATACGGCGGCAGCGCCATTGTCTTCGGCGCCGCCCAGCCTGAGAAAAAGGAGGACCCCCTGCCATGACCCGTCAGGAGGAAAAACAGCAGCTTCGTGGGATCATGCGCCGCCTGGAGGCGGCGCTGACCCCGGAATATAAGGCAAAATCTGACTGCGGCATCGTCCGCCGTCTGCTGGCCATGCCGGAATATCAGGCGGCAGACACCGTGTTCTGTTTCGTGGGCACCGCCCGTGAGATCGACACCCGCCCCATTTTGAACGACATTTTAGAGGCGGGAAAGAGACTGTGCGTCCCCCTTTGCACCGCCCCCGGCATGATGGAGCCCCGTCAGATCACGGATCTCAGCCAACTCTCCCCCGGCGCTTTCGGGATCTCAGAGCCGGGGACCGACGCGCCCCTCGTCCCGGTGGACGCCATTGATTTCGCCATCCTCCCCTGCCTGACCTGCAACTGTCTGGGCCAGCGGCTGGGACAGGGCGGCGGCTATTATGACCGCTTCCTCTCCCAGTTCCGGGGCGGCACGGTGCTGCTATGCCGGGAGCTACTGCTGCGCCAGGAGATCCCGGTGGAGCCTCACGATTATCCGGTCCCTTGGGTGCTGACAGAACGGGCCTTGTACGAAGACGGCATCCCCGCCCCTCTGGGCTGATCCGCCTCTCCCCGCCAGTATTTTCCATCCGTTTTCGCCTTTCTATTGCCATTTTCCCGTCCCCGCTGATAAAATGATCCTGCCAGAACACAAAAAGGAGAGCCCGCTATGATCCTACAGGACACCATGAACTATCTCGCCCAGCTTGCCCCGGAGGTCGGTGCCTCCATCCAGAGCGAATTTGCCCGCCAGCAGCGCAATATCGAACTGATCGCCTCTGAAAACATCGTCAGCCCCGCTGTCATGCTGGCCATGGGCACTTGCCTGACCAACAAATATGCCGAGGGCTACCCCGGCAAGCGCTATTACGGCGGCTGCTTCGCCGTGGATGTCACAGAGGAGTTGGCCCGTCAGCGGGCCTGCCAGCCCAAGCTGATCATCGCCGGTGTTTCCGCCTATCCCCAATGACCCGGAAAAGCCCTTCGTCACCTCCGGCATCCGGGTGGGCACCCCTGCCGTCACCTCCCGGGGCTTTAAAGAGCCGGAGATGGTGCAGATCGCCCGCTGGATGGGCCAGGCGGCCCGGGACTTTGAAGGCAGCCGGGAGCAGATCCGCGCTGAGGTGGACGCCCTGTGCGCCCGCTTTCCCATCTATCAGTAAGCGGGCGAAAAATCTCTCATCGTTACCGGCTATATCCACCTGATTTCAGTCTCTGTAAAGTTTTAATACTTTTCATGCAATCGATAACCCCCCGCCCTGTCGATCCTCGACAGAGCGGGGGGTCTGTTCTTTCAATGCCGCGAAGCGGATCAGTCCCGCACCGTCTCCGTGACCATGGTCCCATCCGGCAGGGTAAAGCTCTCCGGTCCCGGCGCGGTCTCCTCCACCTCCAGGGCGGCCATGCGGTACACCGGCTCACCGCCGCAGATCCGCTCCGCCACCACCAAAAGTCCGGTGTCCACGCTGACCCAATACCGCTGGGTGTAGCCCCAGGCGTCCTCCGCCGTTTCCACATAGATACAGCGAACGTCAGACACCACCCGGTAGTCCGCCTGGACGATGGTCTCCGTCGGCAGCGTCAGAATATCCTCATAGGTGGGGATGCTCTGCTCCGTGTCGGCGGACCATCCGGCGGCAGGCCCGGTGTAAAGCGCCGCCTCGTCATTGTACCAAATATAGGTCACATCACCGTCTGTGAGGACATGGCGAAGCTGCCCGTCCGCCTGGGGACGGTCGATCCGGGTCCAGCCGCCGCTGACCGCCGTGGTCATCTCCACCGTGCGGCTGCCGCCCTCCCACAGATACTCCACCGTAACGCTCCGGCGGTAGTTCTCCGGCCGTGCCAACGTGGCAATGGCGGACTGCACCGTTTCCGGCCGGACCTCGATCACCGTCAGCGCACCGCCGGCAGATGGCAATTCGCCGCTCTCCCCCGCCGTCTCGCTGGTGTCCGGCAAAGTCACCCGGGAGGACCGGCGCAGATTGCCGGTGAGCATGACCGCCACGATCAGCGCCGTTAAAATAACAAAGCCCCATGTGATGCCCTTGAGCCGTCTTCGATCCATGCCGTGCCTCCCTTCAACTGGTATATCTCCTGTTTACACCAGATCCGCCGCCGGGCAGTCCCGCCGGCCAAAATACCACAAAATATCGTCTACGATCCGGCGGCAGGCCTCGCCGTCGCCGTAAGGGTTCACGGCGTGGGCCATCTTTTCATAGGCCGCCTTGTCCCGGATCAGCCGCTCCGCCATGGTGACGATGTCGTCCTGCACCACGCCGCACAGGCGCACCGTTCCGGCTTCTACCGCCTCGGGCCGCTCTGTCTCCCGGCGCATCACCAGCACCGGCTTCCCAAGGGCGGGGGCCTCCTCCTGCAAGCCGCCGGAATCCGTCAGCACCAGGTAGGACCGGGCCATCAGGTTGTGCATCTCGTCCGCCGGCAGTGGGTCGATCAGATGCACTCTCGGCGCGCCCCGCAGATATTTGTCCACCGCTTCCCGCACCACCGGGCTGAGATGGACGGGATACACCAGCTCCACATCCGGGTTCTGCTCGGCGATCTGCCGCAGGGCCAGCATGATGTTGCGCATGGGCTCGCCATAGTTCTCCCGCCGGTGGCAGGTCACCAGAATGACCTTTTTCTCGCCGTAGGGCAGGTGGTTCAGCTCATCATTGGCAAATGTGTAATCCGTCCGCACAGTGGTCTTCAGCGCGTCGATCACCGTGTTGCCGGTGACGAACAGTCCCTCGGTGATCCCCTCTTTCAGAAGGTTATTTTTGTTGTTCACCGTGGGGCAGAAATAGAGATCCGCAATGGAAGAGACCAGCTTGCGGTTCATCTCCTCTGGAAAGGGAGAATACTTGTCATAGGTTCTCAGTCCTGCCTCCACATGGCCCACCTTCACCTGATGGTAAAAGGCGGACAGCGCCCCGGCAAAGGTGGTGGAGGTGTCGCCGTGGACCAGGATCATATCCGGCTTCAACGCGTCGATGGCCTCATCCATACCGGTGAGGCACTTGCTGGTGATGGTGGAGAGGGTCTGCCGAGGGGTCATGATGTCCAGATCCCAGTCGGGCTTCACGGCAAAGACCTCCAGCACGCTGTCCAGCATCTGGCGATGCTGGGCGGTGACACAGCAAAGGCTCTCGATCTCCGGCCGGGAGGCCAGTTCCTTTACCAGCGGGCACATTTTGATGGCCTCCGGCCGGGTGCCGAAGACGCTCATGATCCGCAACTTGTCCATCAGGTATCC
>CAZFJB010000176.1:0-3493 GCA_964519775.1 uncultured Oscillibacter sp. | reverse complement strand
GCATTCATGAGATCAACCGGGAGATGCGGGAGGTGGACCGGGCCACGGATGTGCTGAGCTTCCCCATGTTCGATCTGGTCCCCGGCGAGCTGCCGGATGAGGAGGATGCCGACCCCGGCACCGGCCTGGTGCCCCTGGGGGATATGGTCATCTCTATGGAACACGTTACGGCCCAGGCCAAGGAGTATGGACACTCCAACCGCCGGGAGCTGGCGTATCTGGTGGTCCACTCCGTGCTGCATCTGCTGGGCTACGACCATCTGGACGAGGGCGAGATGAAGGCCCAGATGCGGGGCCGGGAGGAGGCCATTTTGGCGGAGCTTGGAATCACACGGTAAGGTGTGGGGGATGTCTCTGGCTCCCGCCAGGGGCATTCTCGTATTTTCCCGGTAATCCGGGAACGGAAAGTCGGGGGCCATTCTCTCTGGCGCAGAGAGAACCGCTCTCCGGCCCCCGGAAGAGAGACGTGGGGGACGCCACCGTCCCCCACACCCCCTCTGGGCCAAAGGAAAGGCCTGCAGGCCCCTCCTTTGGAAACTACCCCCGAGGTTGGACGGAGGATACGGGGAACGCCACGGGCCAAATGCTAAGCACAACCAACTTTGTACGCCGTGACGTAGTTGGCGCAAACTTCGGGGAGGTCAAGGACACATGGTTCTACAACTGAGCGTGAGCAGCAGCGAAAATCGACGCTGAATGTGTCCTATTTGCACCTCAATGACCGCTGCGCCATCAGATGCGGGTCTGCACTTGTTCGAAGCTGAAGAGCATAGCGCGGGCACGCGGAATGCTGCCGGACTTTGCCGGTACTTTCGTATTACAACTCCCGTATTGGGTGAGCTGATGCCATGGGCGTCAAGCTCATCTCCAAGCGCCTTTTCTTTTGACCATGAATGGCCGTTTTCTTTTCGGCAAGACGAAAAGAAAACGGGGATTCAATCTATGCGGCATAGCCGCATTTTGGCAGTCAAAGCCAGTGCCGTGCCGTTGTCACCAACAAAAAATCATCTCATAGAATGACAATGAGGTGATTCGATGGAAGTGTTTCGTGACGGTGTCATCGCGTTTTTCTCCGCCGTGGGGGTGACTGCCATCGTCTGGCTGCTGGCGGGGGTGCTGCTCCACGCGGGGCGGCCCGCTATTCCGGGGCTGCTGCTGGTGCTGCCGGCACGGGGAGAGGCCCCGGCGCTGGAGGCGGATGTGCGGGAGCTGCGCCGGGTGCAGGGCGGCCTGCCGGGGGCGAGGCTCGTGATCGCGGACTGCGGACTGACAGAGGAGGCCCGGGGCCTCGCGGAGTATCTGGCCTGCCGGGAAAAAGACGCCGACGTGGTCAACGCGGCGGACTTTCACATCAAGTAAACACAAGAGGTAAACCATGGAAGAATTGATCTGCCGGGAGGGCACGGTACATAGCGTTATTTTCCAGAACGCTGAAAATGGGTATACGGTCCTCCGCCTTCTCACTGAGGAAGGGGAGGTCGTCACCGTGGTGGGGTGTATTCCCTGTGTGGCGCCGGGAGAACACCTGACGGTCACCGGCACCTGGGAGCAGCATCCCCAACACGGGGAGCAGCTCCGGGCGGAGGAGCTGGAGCGGAGCCTGCCGGAGGAGGAAGAGGAGATCTTCTCCTACCTCTCCTCCGGGATCTGCAAAGGCGTGGGCCCCACCACCGCCCGGCGGATCGTGGACCGGTTCGGGCTGGAAACACTGGATATTCTGGAAACGGAGCCGGAGCGGCTGCAGCTCATCAAGGGCATCACCGCCAAAAAGGCCATGGAGATCGGGATGCTGTTCCGCCAGCACATGGGACTGCGGCGGCTGATGGAGTTTTTGTCCCGCTATCAGCTTCCCCCGGTGCTGGCCATCCGCCTGCGGCAGCAATATGGGGACGCGGCGCTGGAAATGGTGCGGCGGAATCCCTATCTGCTCTCAGACGATGTGTGCGGCGTGGATTTTTCCGTGACGGACACCATGGCATTGTCCATGGGCTTTGCCGAGGACTGCGGCGAGCGGCTCCAGGCGGCGGTGCTGTTTGAACTGACATACAATGAGCATAATGGCCATGTTTTCCTGCCCCGGGACAAGCTGCTCTCCGCCACCTGCCAACTTTTGGGCTGCGGCATGGAGCGGGCGGAAACGGCGCTGGACACCCTGGCGGAGCGGCATGAGCTGGTGATCGAGCGTATCGCCAATGTGGAGGCGGTGTATCTGCGGCGGCTGTGGGAGGCGGAGTCCTCCGCCTGTGCGCGGCTGGCGGCACTGCTGGATGTGGATGCCGACCGGAGCGGGTTCTCGGAAAAGGCTGTGGCGGAAATTGAGCAGGAGCAGGGCATCGCCTACGCACCGCTGCAGCGGCAGGCGGTGGAGCTGGCGGCAAACAGCGGCGTTATGCTGCTCACCGGAGGCCCCGGCACCGGCAAGACCACCACGGTGCGGGGCATCGTGGCCCTGTTTCAGAAAATGGGACTGAACATCGTGCTCTCAGCGCCCACAGGGCGGGCGGCCAAGCGCATGAGCGAGCTGACAGGCATGGAGGCCCAGACGGTCCACCGGCTGCTGGGGATGACATGGAACGAGAGCGCCCACCAGGTGACCTTTCAGAAAACGGAGAAGGAGCCATTGGAAGCGGAAGCCGTCATCGTGGACGAGATGAGCATGGTGGACGTGTCGCTGTTCTCCGCGCTGCTGCGGGCGCTGCGCCCCGGCACCCGGCTGGTGCTGGTGGGAGACGCGGACCAGTTGCCCTCTGTGGGGGCGGGCAACGTATTTTCGGATCTTATCCGCAGCCAGCGGATCGGGACGGTCTGCTTGCGGGATGTGTTCCGTCAGGCGGAGCAGTCCGCCATCATCCGCAACGCCCACCGGGTCAACCTGGGGCAAAGCCCGGATCTGGCGGGTAATCAGGGGGACTTTTTCTTCCTCTGCCGCCGGGACGCCCAGCGGGCGGTGACCACGGTCATCGAACTGTGCAAGACCCGCCTGCCGGAGAATATGCACATTCCGGCGGACCAGATCCAGGTGCTGACGCCTACACGGAAGGGGCCTTGCGGCACTATGAATCTCAACCGCCTTTTGCAGGAGGCGCTGAATCCCCGGACGGCGGGGAAGCGGGAGATCCAGTGGGGCGAGCGGGTATTCCGGGTAGGCGACCGGGTGATGCAGACCAGAAATGACTACGACGTGGTCTGGCAGAAGGATGACGGCACCGTGGGCACCGGGATGTTCAACGGAGATGTGGGCCGCATCGTGGAGATCGACCAGAGCGGCGAGTGGCTGGCTTTGGATTTCGATGGGCGGAAGGCGCCTTACAGCGTGGAGATGCTCAGCGAGATCGACCTGGCCTACGCCCAGACGGTCCACAAGGCCCAGGGCAGCGAGTACCGCTGTGTGGTGCTGGCGGCGATGCCGTCGGCTCCGTCGCTGATGGTGCGGGGCGTGCTGTATACCGCCCTGACCCGGGCCAGGGAGCTGTTGGTCGTGGTGGGAGATGAC
>CAZFJB010000175.1:0-3498 GCA_964519775.1 uncultured Oscillibacter sp. | reverse complement strand
AGACGTAGACCACCTTTTGCGGTGCCATGGCTGCCACGGAGGCGATGACCTCCGGGGCAAGGCCCTTCCGGGGCGGGTCCACCGTCACCACATCGGGCCGCAGGCCGTCCGCTTCCAGTTTGGCGGCGATGTCCGCCGCGTCGCCGCAGAAAAACTCCGCGTTTTCAATGCCGTTGCGGAGGGCATTCTCCTTGGCGTCCCGGATGGCGGGGGGCACGATCTCCGCGCCGATGACCTTCCCCGCCTGCTTCGCGAGGCAAAGGGTGATGGTCCCGATGCCGCAGTAGAGATCCAGCACTGTCTCCGTGCCGGTGAGTCCGGCAAATTCCAGCGCCTTGTGATACAGCACCTCCGTCTGATCCCGGTTCACCTGATAGAACGACGGCATGGACAGCTTGAATTCCAGGCCGCAGAGGGTATCCATCAGGTAATTCTGGCCGAATACGGTGCGGTATTTGTCTCCCAAAATGACGTTCCCCCGGCGGGTATTGGTGTTGACCAGAACGCCCACCGTCCGGGGCACGGCGGCGGTGACATAGGCCGCCAGTTCCGGCTCCCGGGGCAGTTTGGCCCCATTGACCACCACGCAGCAAAGGCTCTCGCCCTTCTTGTTCACCCGGACGCAGATATGGCGCACCAGGCCCTTGCCGGTGGTCTCATCGTAGGCGGAGACCTTGTAGCGGCGCATCCACTCCCCCACCGCCTGGGCGGTGCGGTCTGCCGCCTCCGTCTGGATCAGGCACCGGCGGACCGGCACCACCTTGTGGGTCCTGGCCTGGAAAAAGCCGATGGAGCCGTCCGCCCCCACAGGGTACTGGCTCTTGTTGCGGTAATGCTCCGGGTTTTTGGAGCCCAGGATCTCCTCCACTTCCAGATCAAGGCCGCCAATGCGGGTCAGGGCGTCCTGCACCCGCTGGCGCTTGGCCCGCAGTTCCTCGGGATAGGTGATGTGGCCATAGGCGCAGCCGCCGCACTGGCCGAAATAGGGACATTCCGGCGTCACCCGCTCCGGGGAGGGGGTGCGGATCTTCACGATCTCTCCGGCGCAGGAGGTCTTCATCACCCGGATGATCCGCAGATCCACCTCCTCGCCCTTTACGGCGTTGGGCACGAACACCACCGCGCCCTCTACCCGGGCGATGCCCAAGCCCTCGCTGGAATAGCCGTCGATAACGGCGGGATAGATCTTCCCTTTCTGTAATGCTTCCATATATCCGTTCCTTTATTGTTCTTCCCATTTGTCCAAAAGCTGCCGCAGCTGGTCGGCCCAGCGGGCCAGGGTCTTGTTGTCCCGCCCCTTGGACCGGTGGATGAGTTCCACGGCCCGCTGGCCCAGCGCCGCCAGGCGCTCGTAAGCGGAGCTGACTTTCCGGCCATCGGCAGCGCGGGCTTTCCGCTCCGGCAGATAGCCGGTCTCCAGAAGCTTGTTTTCGATCAGGTCATAAACCTCCGTATACTGAGGCGCGTGAGCGGAAAAGCCCAGCTTTTCCACGCTCTCGGCAAAGTAGGGCGCCACCTCCCGGTCCCCGTGGACCACGAACACCTGCTGGGGCCGCGGGTCCCGGATGGCCCCGATCCACGCCAGCAGATGATCCCGGTCCGCGTGGGAGGAAAGGCCCTGGAAATTCACGATCCGCGCCCGGACAGCGATCTCCTCGCCGAAGAGCTTCACACTCTTCGTACCTTCCAGCAGGGAGCGACCCAGGGTCCCCTCCCCCTGATAGCCCACGAACACCACGGTACACTCACTCCGCCAGAGATTGTGCTTCAAGTGGTGGCGGATACGGCCCGCGTCGCACATACCGGAGGCGGAGATGATGACCTTGGACGTCTTGTCCATGTTCAGTGCCTTGGACTCCTCCGCCGTCTCCGTCATGCGGAGGTTGGAGAACTGGAACATATGGGTGCCGTCCCGCACCAGAGCCAGGGCGTCGGCGTCCAGATAGCCGTCCAGATCCCCGGTGAAAATGGTGGTGGCCCGGCGGGCCAGAGGCGAGTCGATATACACCGGGAAATCCGGATCAGACTTCACCAGCCCCCGGTCCTTGATCTCCCGGATGAAGTAGAGCAGCTCCTGGGTGCGGCCCACGGCAAAGGCGGGAATGATGACGTTGCCGCCCCGGGCCATGGTCTCATCGATGATCTTTGCCAGATCCTCGGTATAACTCCACACCTCCGTGTGGTTGCGGTTGCCGTAAGTGGATTCCATGACCACATAATCCGCCCCGGCGAAATGGCCGGGATCCCGGATGATGGGCTGGTCTACATTGCCCAGATCGCCGGAGAAAATGATCTTTTTTGTCACGCCGTTTTCCGTGGCGGTAACGGTGACGCAGGCGCTGCCCAACAGGTGTCCCGCGTCGGCAAAGCGGACGCTGACGCCCTCGCACAGCTCCACATCCTCGCCGTATTCGCAGGTGGTCATGTACTGCCTGACCCGCTCCGCGTCCGCAATGGTATACAGCGGCTCCACTTCAGGGACGCCGGAGCGCTTTGCCTTGCGGTTTTTCCACTCCGCGTCAGACTCCTGGATATGGGCGGAGTCCAGCAGCATGATGTCCATCAAATTCGCCGTCAGGCGGGTGGTGAGGATACGACCCTGGAAGCCCTGCCGGATCAGCAGAGGTACCCGGCCGGAATGATCGATATGGGCGTGGGTGATGAGCACGAAGTCGATACTGCCGGGGGCAAAGGGCAGCGCGCCGTTATCCACCTCGTCCCGCCCCTGCTGCAAGCCGCAGTCAACAAGGATCTTTTTCCCATTGACCTCCAGGCAGTGGCAGCTTCCGGTGACACATTGATCCGCGCCGTAAAAGCTCAGTTTCATAGAGGGCCTCCTTTTTCTTATTGTGTTTTCCTGTTTTTGATTTTAGCACAGCACTGCCGAAAGTACAATGTCGGTTTTGTGAACACCGCCGGACAATGTTCTCCGGTTGTCTAACTGACTGTGCCGGCGGGGCACACGGTTCCCGTGCGGAAAACGCGGCACCCTGCCGCAGATGAGCATGGCCTTGCCATTCGGAATGTTCCCCATATTTTCTTTGCTTCGCAAAAGAGGGCGAATACGGTGGGCTTTGCCCACCAAAATGCGGCTATGCCGCATAGATTGAATCCCCATTTTCTTTTCGGTTGCGCCGAAAAGAAAATGGCCATTCATGGTCAAAAGAAAAGGCGCTTAGGGGATGAATTGACACGGCAGTGTCAATTCATACAAATACGGGGGCTGACCGGCACGAGCGTCCTCGCAAGCTCCGTATCCCTCGCCCCGCCCTATGGGCAGGCCTCGCTCACTCCGCTGCTCGTCCTTTTTCCCACTCGAAACGCTTCGCTGGTTTCTCGTGGGAGCCCTAATTCCAGTACTCACCTACCGGCTGCGCTATGCTTTTCAGCTTTGGAGGAGTTCCGACCCGCATTTGATGGTGCGACGGTCATCGAGGTGCAAAAAAGAGAAGGCCCATGTGTCCTTGACCTCCCCGAAGTCTGCGGCAACTACGTCAC
>CAZFJB010000174.1:0-3505 GCA_964519775.1 uncultured Oscillibacter sp. | reverse complement strand
TTCTTCACCAGGACCTGACCGCCCGCGGCAGCCACGGCGGCCATATAGGTGCCCGCCTCGATCTGGTCGGGAATAATGGCGTAGGATCCGCCGGTGAGCCGCTCCACGCCCCGGATCTTGATGGTATCGGTGCCGGCGGCACGGATATCCGCGCCCATGGAGTTCAGGAAGTTGGACAAATCCACGATGTGGGGCTCCTTGGCGGCGTTTTCAATCACCGTGTCACCCTTGGCCAGCACGGCGGCCATCATGATATTCATGGTGGCGCCCACGGAGACCACATCCAGATAGATGTTGGCGCCGGTCAGGCGGCCCTCAGGCGCGAAGGCGTTGATATATCCGCCCTCGGTGGTAACGCCGGCACCCAGGGCGGAAAAGCCCTTGACGTGCTGGTCGATGGGGCGGACACCGCCGAAGTTGCAGCCGCCGGGCATGGCCACTTCAGCCTTGCCGAAACGGCCCAGCAACGCACCGATGAGATAGTAGGAGGCCCGCAGCTTCCGTGACAGCTCATAAGAGGTCCGGGTAGTGCGGATGTGGCGGCTGTCGATCTCCACCGTGTGGCGGTTGATGGTGCGGATAGAAGCGCCCAACTGCTCCAGGATCTTCAAAATGGCTGTCACGTCGGAGATCTGGGGGATGTTTTCAATGCGGCAGACACCGTCCACCAAAATGGCGGCGGGAATGATGGCAACGGCCGCGTTTTTCGCGCCGCTGATCTCCACCTCGCCAAAGAGAGGCTTGCCGCCGTGTACGATATATTTTGTCAAAGTCCTGACCTCGTTTCAAGGTGATCTTTTGCAAGGAGCGCCCACGCGCCGGGCTTAGTCTGCCCACAGCGTGATCCTTCATGTAAGACAGGGCTCCCTTTTCATAAAAAGCAGAAAATTCCACTTTGATAGTCTGCTCACAGTATAGCACATCCCGGGAAAAAAAGCAATCGGTTCCTTCCGGGAAAGAAAATATTTTCCAAACGTTCTGGAATTTGATAAAAAAGATGGAAAAACCGGTTTTACGCTCTGCGGATCACACCGGAAGCGCTGTTTACATAAAATGTGGCCGTGTCGGTGACGATGCGCCAGGAGGGCGTCAGAGTGATGGAGGAGGAAGCGGTATTTTGCAGCTCGTAGCACAGGCTGATCTCCGTGATGCTGGAGACCACGGAGCTGGACTCGTGGCGCATCTGCTGGAAGGCGGTCAGGGCGGCGAAGGCGGTGAACAGGTCCTGGTCGGCGTTTTCCGTGGCCGTATCCGGCAGCAGGGAACCGCTGGCGGCCACCACGCTTCCCCGGTCAATGGTGAAGCTGACGGCGGCGTTGAACACCGGCGCGCCGTTCCACAGCCGGGCGGCGGTGGCGGTGCCGCTGCCGGTCTCATCCATGGTAAAGACCGGCTCACTGTAGGAAAAGGTCTTGCAGAACTCCCGGCACAGGGTCTGGGCGTCCGTGTCGGAGAGGGTACCAGCCACGTCAAAGCTGCCGGTCTCCCGGAAGGCGGCGGCGCCCCGGTCCGTGCCATAGGTATAGATGCCGCCGCCCTGGGCGGCACGCTCCGGGCTGCCGCCTAAAAAGAAAGCGGCCACCTGTTTTTCCAGTGTCTCGTCCCGGAGGAGGGTATAGGCGGAAACGTCCTCGTCCTCCGGGATCAGGGACGGGTCCAGAGTCATGCCGTCCGCGGCGAAGAGGGCCACCAGCTCCTGCTGCTGGGTGCGGCGGGCCACACGGGTCTCATTGCCCCGGATGGCCAGGGAGATCAGCAAAAAGGCGTTGAGCAGCGCCAGGATCAAAATGATGACGTTTTTCAGCCGGTAACGTTCCACAGCGGCGCGGCTCCTTTCTGTTTGGATAGCTTTCCGCTCAATCCGCCAGCCACGCGGCGGAGAGGGGATAGACACCGGTATCGGCGTAACCAATGGACAACTCGGCGTTTGCCCCTCCCACGATGGCTATGGCCTGGGTCAGCGGCAGCAGCAGCGAGAGGGACCCGGCGGCGCTGTACTGCCGGGGGCGCAGGGACAGGGCGGCGATCACATTGTCCGCCAGGGTGACCTCCGCGGCGGCGGACCCGTCCGCGAAGCGGATGGGAACGCCGTCCATCTGATAGCCGAAGGTGAGGTGAGTCTCCGTGCCCGTCTGCCGCCACTCCGTCAGATACAGCCGGGCGCTGCCGGTGGGCAGCAGCGGCTCCAGGAGGGACAGCGCACCGGTGACCGCCTCGCTGGGGGTGGGCAGCGCTCCGGCGGATTTCACCCGCAGGGTGGTCTCGCCGCCGCTGGTGTAGGAAAAAGCGCCGCTGCCGGCGATGCGGATGACCCGGTCTCCCTCTACCACCACTTGGGCGCCCCCGGCATCCAGATAACGGGAGTTGGTGTGGGGATTGAAGTCCAGAGCGGTGAGCAGCGTCTCGTCAGAGACCGCCGCGTCCAAGGCGGTGAGCTGGGGCAGCTCAGGCAGGGGGTCCGGAAACAGGGACAGGGGATTGAGGGACTGGCCGGCTCCATCGGTATGCTCAAAGGCAAAAGTGGAAACACCCAGCTCAAAATGCTCCAGTACGTCGGACAAAGTGGAGGGCTGCACGGCGGTGGCGCACTGGTAGTAGTGGGTGCCGCCGTCCCAGAGATAGAGGATCACCGCCTCGTCCTTCTCCGCCGCCGCCAGGGCCCGGGCGGCGAGATCGCTCTCCACGATACTGGCCCCCATCAGGTCGGCAATGTAATTCACCGGCAAGACGTTGAGAAAGTCGCAGTAGACGGATGCGCTGTCCAGCGCCGCCAGAAAGGCGGCGGCGGTGGTGTCTGTCTGGCTGTGGGCGGAGCCCAGCACCTCCCGCAGCAGTGTTTTGATGGGGATGAAGCTCTCCTCCCCGGTGGTCAGGGACACGCTGCCGTACCGGCCGTACTCGCCGGTGATCGCCGTCCGTACCGGGGCGGAGAGAGAGTCAGACACCGCGGCGTTTCCCGAAGCGTCGCCAATGGGCGACGTGATCCGCTGCCAGGTGCCGCTGCTGGCGGCGGCGCCAAGCTGGAAAAACTGTGTTTTGGAAAAGAGAAACAGGGCCGAGAGGGACAGCAGCACGATCAGCGTATTCTGGAGCCAGTTCCGTATCCGCATGGCGTGCGCCTCCTTTCCAGACAGAGTGGTTTACATGATTTATACAGTGTGCCCGCCGGCGCTCTCCGCCGTGGGCTGGGTGATGGGCAGCTCCAACCGGACGGTGGTGCCGGGGCCCTCATGGGGAACAAGCGCGATGGAGCCGTGGTGGCGCTGGACGATCTCCCGGGCGATGGAAAGGCCCAGGCCGGTGCCGCCGGACTCCCGGGAGCGGGCCTTGTCCACCCGGTAGAACCGGTCGAAAATGCGCTCCCGGTCCTCCTCGGGGATGCCGATGCCGTCATCGCAGACCTCCATCCACACCGACTCGTCCCTGATCCCGGCGGTGACACGGATGTGTCCGCCGTCGGGGGTGTATTTGATGGCGTTGCCCAGAATGTTCATCATCACCTGTT
>CAZFJB010000173.1:0-3506 GCA_964519775.1 uncultured Oscillibacter sp. | reverse complement strand
AGCAAACGGCCAGAGTACCTACCACGTTTTCCTTGGCGATGAAGCCGGTGACAGCGGCAGCAGCCAGCTGCCAGGAAGCAACGCCGATAATGGGGATCAGCAGCACGGCGATGGGAGAGGCGACGGAAGCCAGAATGGAGGTGTTCTCCATGCCCTCTTCCACCAGCTGGAAGCTCCAGTCAAAGGCCTGCATGATCTGAACGATGGTGTTGCACAGCAGGATCACCGTGCCGGCCTTGACGATGTAAGCCCAGCCGCGGGCGCACATGGAGTTGAAGGCCAGCTTCAGAGAGGGAGCCTTGTACTCGGGCAGCTCGATGATGAAGAAGGACTTGCGGACCTTGTAGCCAGCGATCTTATTCACCAGGAGCGCGCCGAAGAAGATCAGCAGGATGCCCACGAAATACATCAGCGTGCCCACCCAGGTGGCGTCCTCAAAGAACACGCCGGCGAACAGAGCGATGACGGGCAGCTTGGCGCCGCAGGGCATGAAGGGGGTCAGCATGGCGGTGGCCCGGCGCTCACGCTCGTTGCGGATGGTGCGGCAGGCCATAACGCCGGGGATGGCGCAGCCGGTGCCGATGACGAAGGGGATCACAGACTTGCCGGACAGGCCCACCTTCTTGAAGATGGGGTCCAGGACCACGGTGGCGCGGGACATATAGCCGCAGTCCTCCAGCAGAGCAATGAGGAAATACATGACCATGACCAGGGGCAGGAAGCCGACCACGGCGCCAACGCCGCCGATGATGCCGTCCACCACCAGAGCCTGGAGGAAGGGAGAGACGTTCTCCATCAGACCGCCCACAAACTCACCGAACATTTCAATGAGGGTGACCAGGCCGGGGATCGTGGTGCCGTCTTCAAATTCATAGCCCTCGGCGATCCAGGGACCGACCCAGGCTTGAGAGATCTGGAACACCAGGAACATGACGGCGGCGAAGATGAACAGGCCCGCGATAGGGTGGGTCAGCACGACGTCAATCTTATCCTGAGAGTTCTTGTCCTTGGTGAGGATCTTACGGACTTCCACCTGGGAGACGATCTTGTTGACGAACTCAAAGCGCTTGCGGTCAGAGGCCTCCACAGCGGCCTTGCTGGTCAGATCCACATCGCCCTCATCATAAGGAGCCTTCTGGCCCTTACCCTTTAGGGCAACGGCGGCCTTCACAGCCTCGGAAAGGCCGTTGGAAGAGGTGGAAATGGTCTTGACCACCGGGCAGCCCAGCTTGGCGGACAGAGCGGCGGCATCGATCTGGGTGTCCTTCTTTTCGTTCACGTCGCTCTTGTTCAGCGCCACCACCACAGGCACGCCCAGCTCCAGAAGTTGGGTGGTGAAGAACAGGCTGCGGCTCAGATTGGTGGCGTCCACGATGTTGATGATGGCATCGGGATGCTCCTCACGGACATAGCTGCTGGTGATGCTCTCCTCAGAGGTGAAGGGGGACATGGAGTAGGCACCGGGCAGGTCCACGGCTACCAGGTCCTCAGCGCCGTCATAAAAGGACTTTTTGATCAGCGCCTCTTTCTTTTCCACGGTAACACCGGCCCAGTTGCCAACGCGCTCTTTTCTGCCGGTGAGCGCGTTATACATGGTGGTCTTACCACTATTCGGATTGCCTGCAAACGCAATTCTCATATTGTTCTCTCTCCTTAATCATGACAGCTAAAAAGCTGAAAGTTAACGATCGTATTTATGGGTTAGTCATCTCTAACTAACGAGGGAAGAAAATGGCTAAACGTCTGTTTAGCCAAATCCTGAAACGATCAGACCACAACGGCTTCCGCCAACTGATTGTCGATGTTGTACCGCGCGTCCTTGATGGACACGACGCAACTGCTCTTCAAATGGGAGACCACAGTGATCGGTTCGCCGCTGTAGCAGCCAAGAGAGAACAGGAAAGCGTTCAGCTCTTCATCGTCAGTCTCAATGTTCTGGATGATGTATTCCTTGCCTTCTTCCGCGGCTATCAGGTTCATACGCGCACCCCTTTCGTGGTTAGACTTCCTTAACCGTCTATAGATAATAACACTGCCCTTATCGTTTGTCAAGGGGATAATCCCTTTTATTTTCCATATTTTGTTGGCAAAAGGCGAGGCGTTTGATCGGTTTGGGAAAGGGGCGGACGGCTGTCAGCCGATCTGCTTGACCTGATAGCCCAGCTCCTCCACGGCCTGCTTTAAGAGTTCGTCGGAGACTTCCTTGCTGTAGGACACGGTGGCGGTCTTTTTCCGCAGATTGATTTTGCAAAGCACGCCGTCCAACCGATTCAGGGCGTTTTCCACACGGATGGCGCAGTTTTCGCAGTGCATCCCCTCAATGGAGAGGACTTTTTCGCCGATCTTCGGCTCCGTCAGGGTCTTGCACTCCCGGATGGTGTTGCTGCCGCTGCCGCAGCAGCCACCGCCTCTGAAGTGCTTTCTGGTGCGGAAAATGGCGAATAGAAAAATGACCAGCAATACGCCGGCGATGATATGGTCCAGCATGAGATCCTTCCTTTCTGAATAGTCCTGTCTGTGGGCAGCCCTACAGTTAGAGAGCTCTAACTGCTGCCCCAAAAAATGGACGGGCCTTGCCTCTGCCCGCCGGAGATAGCCCTATTATAATCCGGCTTTCCCACGCTGTCAAGAGGCGGCGGGATCGAACATGGCAACCGGAAAATGGAAGGATACTGGCCTTGACAAGGCCGGGGACAGGTGCTAAAATATTTCATTATTGTAAAAAGGCTTGGAAAAGGACGCTGTCCGGGAAACGCAGCAGAGAGACGCCGCCGCTGGCTGAAAGCGGTGTTGGCCGGAACCGGAACAGTCACCGCCTTGGAGCCGCCCGTCCGACAGGTAGGCCGGGACGTTTGCCTCACGTTACAGAGGACACGAGCGGCATCGCAATGCCGGGACAGATGTTTTGAGTGTGCGCATCCTCTTTTCGGAAAGGAAAGGTGTGTGCGGAAAACCCATCAGGGGTTTTCTGCACGGATCAAAGGAAAGAAAACTTTGAAAAAGTTTTCCCACCCTGCTTGCACGCAAAACGAAGTTTCGTTTTGCGTGCAAGCAGGGTGGGACCGTGGAGTTATTTGACTTCACCCCTGATTTTTCAGGGGTGAAGTTTTTTCTTTGCCCCGAACAATGAAAGGAGCCAAGCATCATGGCAGACGAAAACATCTATACCTTTGAAAATGAAGAATACCGCCAGACCTACTGGCACACCTGCTCCCACATCATGGCCCAGGCCGTCAAGCGGCTGTGGCCGGAGGTGAAGCTGGCCATCGGTCCCTCCATCAAAGAGGGCTGGTACTACGATATGGACGCTCCCTTCGCCTTCACCCCGGAGCACATGGAGAAGATCGAGGCGGAGATGCGCAAGATCTGCAAGGAAAAGCTGAAGCTGGAGCGCTTTGAGCTGCCCCGGGCCGAGGCGGTGAAGTTCATGGAGGAAAAGGGCGAGCCCTACAAGGTGGAGCTGATCCGCGATCTGCCTGAGGATGCCGCCATCTCCTTCTATAAGC
>CAZFJB010000172.1:0-3524 GCA_964519775.1 uncultured Oscillibacter sp. | reverse complement strand
CCCTTGGTCTCACGGGTGATGCAGATGGAGCCGCCGCCGATGCCGATCTTGATGAAGTCCGCGCCGGCGTCCGCCAGAAAACGGAAGCCCTCGCCGTCCACCACGTTGCCGGCACCCACCTTCACCGTGTCGCCGTACTTGGAGCGGATCCACTCCAGGCAGCGCTTCTGCCAATAGGAATAGCCCTCGGAGGAGTCCATCACCAGCACGTCGGCGCCGGCTTCCACCAGAGCGGGAACACGCTCCTCGTAGTCACGGGTGTTGATGCCCGCGCCCACCACATAGCGCTTCTGGCTGTCCAGCAGTTCCAGGGGGTTGCCCTTGTGGGTGTCATAGTCCTTGCGGAAGACGAAGCTCACCAGATGGCCGTCCTTGGAGACGATGGGCAGGGCGTTGAGCTTATGATCCCAGATAATGTCGTTGGCCACCTTCAGGCTGGTGCCCTCGGGGGCGGAGATGACCTTTTCAACAGGCGTCATGAAGTCGGCGACTTTGGTATCGGGATCCATGCGGCTGACACGGTAGTCCCGGCTGGTGACCAGGCCCAGCAGTTTGCCGGTACCGGTGCCATCCTCCGTGACGGCCATGGTGGAGTGACCGGAGCGGGCCTTCAGGGCCAGCACGTCCGCCAGGGTGTCCGTGACCCGCAGGTTGGAGTCGCTGACAACAAAGCCGGCTTTGTAGTTTTTCACCTTGCGGACCATGGCGGCCTGAGACTCAATGGACTGGGAGACATAGATAAAGGCGATGCCGCCCTCACGGGCCAGGCCAATGCCCATCTGCTCACCGGAGACGGCCTGCATCACGGCGGAGACCATGGGCACGTTCATGGTCAGGGGACATTCCTCGCCCTTTTTGAAGCGGACCACCGGGGTCTTCAGGGAGACGTTGGAAGGGATGCAATGCTCAGAGGAGTAACCGGGGACCAGCAGATACTCGCTGAAGGTATGGGAAGGCTCGGAAAAGAAATAGGCCATGATAACGCGTCCTCTCTATATATAATAATTTATGGATTTGTGTATTAAAAATGATGATACCGCAAAAGGCCGGCAAGGTCAAGAGCGGCAAGGGAAAAAGATTTGGGCGGAGCGCCGGAACTCAGAGCTTTTTCCGCAGAACGGTGTGGCGGAAGATCCCGTCAGCAAAGTATTCCCGGGAGGCGAAGATGGGCACGCCCTCAATATCGTAGTCCACCTCGTCCATGTTCAGAAGGGGGGTGCCCACAGGGACCTGGAAGGTGTCCGCCAGAAAGGTGTCCGCCGTCACGGGGCGCAGATCCGTCAGGTCCAGATAGGAGGAGATGCCGCAGACGGACTGGAGGAAATCGAAAATGGGCTGGCGGAGCTCCGCATCGGTATAGGGGCGGCGGAGGCGGGAGCGCTCCACCAGATCCTCGCAGTAGATGGCGGGGCGGCCATCCGCCGTGCAGAGGCGGGCGATGCGCAGCACTGGCGTGCCCACGGCGATGCCCAGTTGGGAGGCCAGCTTGTCATCCGCCCGGTCGTTGGAGGCGCGGACAAAGGCGACACCGGGGGCGTGGCCGCTGCGGCGGATCATGTCCAGAAACTCCAGCTCAATGTCCATCCGGGCCTGAACACCCAGGACGTGACGGTTGATGATGGTGCCCACGCCATGCCGCCGGGTGATGTAGCCCTCCCGGTCCAGAGAGGCCAGGATGTCCCGGAGCTGGGTGCGGCTGATGCCCAGAGTTTCTGAGAGGACGCTCTCCCGGGGGAGGCGGTCACAATGGGCGTATTCCCCCTCCCGCATGGCGGCAAGGAGCTGGGTGCGGATGCTTTTGGACTGGCGGGGCTTTTCTTCCATGGGACAGACCTCCTAAATAGGTAATACCATTGATTGAATCAAATTGTACTCAATCGCCGGGGCTTTGGCAATGCACAGATCCTACAGATTTGGAGGGGGTTTTCGCCGGGAACTTGTCCGCCCTGCTGCCGGAGGAGCGAAAATTCTTTGTGTATTTTAACGGTGGACATCTGTCCACAAAATCGCTATGATAGGCATATCTGAAAAAGGAGAATCCTGTGATGAAAAATATTGTGCTGATCGGTATGCCGGGGACTGGAAAAAGCGTGGTGGGACAGGCGCTGGCCGCCCGGTTGGGATATGAATTTGTGGATGTGGACGATCTGATCGTGGAGCGGGCGGGCAAGTCCCTGCCGGAGATCCTGCGTCAGGACGGGCTGGAGGCTTTTTACAAGGTCGAAGGAGAAGTGGGACAGAAGCTGGAGCGCAGCCACACAGTCATCGCCACCGGCGGCAGCATGGTCCTCTATCCCGAGGCCATGGCCCACTTGAAAGAGGACAGCGTGGTGGTCTGGCTGCAGACGGCCTTTACCCAGTTGGAAGCCCGGATGCCGGAGGATCTCTATGACCGGGGCATCGCCGCCCCGGTGGGGCAGCCTCTGCGGGAGATCTATGAGGAGCGCTGCGCCCTCTACGCCAAGTACGCCGATCTGATCGTGGACAGCCGGGAGGGAGAGGACGACACCGCCCACCTGGTGGAGGAGGTCATGCGGACCGTGGGGCTTCAGGCCTGAGAAGACACGGAACACCCGCTGGAGAGGGCTCCGGCGGGTGTTTGTGCGTTTTTGACAAGGTTCGTGAAAAATTTTCTGCGCCAATCATGGAAAAAACAGCTTGCAATCCGGACAGGGCTTCTGTATAATAAGCCCAATGAAATTCTGAGGGAGGTATGACCATGACACGGGATCTGATGAAAACGCAAGGGTCCTCTCTCATTGGTTGTATCCTTGTTGCCGCTGGCTTCAGCGGCAGTGTTTCCGTTTCCCCTTTTTGACCGGCTGTGGAGCCGGTATTTTTTTTGCCCGAGGGCGAGAGCGTCTATTTATTAAAGTGTAGATAGAGATTTTTGTGTGTTGAAAGGAGTTTTACGATGAACGAGAAAAAGAAACCCGTTTTGGGACAGGAGGCTGTGTATGACGCCCGGGCGCTGGGCTGGCCCCGGATGCTGATCCTGGGTCTGCAGCACCTCTTCGCCATGTTCGGCGCCACAGTGCTGGTGCCCATCCTGGTCCAGAGCTACGGCCTGCCCCTGAGCATCCAGACCACGCTGCTCTTCGCCGGTCTGGGCACGCTGCTGTTCCATGTGTGCACGAAATTCAAGGTCCCTGCCTTCCTGGGCTCCTCCTTCGCCTTCCTGGGCGGTTTCCAGGCCATTGCTGATCTGCCCGCCTATGAGGGGATGACCGGCGCGGAAAAGCTGCCCTACGCGCTGGGCGGCGTGGTGATCGCGGGCCTTCTCTATCTGGTGCTGGCGCTGCTGTTCAAGCTGGTGGGCGCCAAGAAGGTCATGCGCTTCTTCCCCCCCATCGTCACCGGCCCCATGATCATCATGATCGGCCTGAACCTGGCGGGCACAGCCATCTCCAACGCCCAGACCAACTGGTTCATCGCTCTGGTGGCCATTGCCATCATCATCGTGGCCAATATCTGGGGCAAGGGCATGATCAAGATCATCCCCATTCTGCTGGGCGTTGTGGGCA
>CAZFJB010000171.1:0-3535 GCA_964519775.1 uncultured Oscillibacter sp. | reverse complement strand
ATGTGATCATCACCGGCCGGGGCGGCGGGTCCATGGAGGACCTGTGGGCCTTTAACGATGAGCGGGTGGCCCGGGCCATTTATGAATGTGAAACGCCGGTGATCTCCGCCGTGGGCCATGAACCGGATGTGACCATTTCCGATTTTGTGGCGGACGCCAGAGCCTCCACGCCCTCCAACGCCGCAGAGATCGCAGTGCCGGATCAGGAGGAGCTGCTGCGGTATCTGGGTGACCTTGAGGGCCGGATGACCGGCAGTCAGGCGGCTCGGCTGGCCGCGCTGCGGGAGCGGCTGGATGCCCTGGGTCACAAGCGGGCGCTGACGGACCACACCGCCTACATCCAGGACCGGCGGATGGAACTTTTCCACATCCAGCAGCGTCTGGGCAGCCTGTCCGACGGGATCATAGCCCGAAAGCGAACTTCCTTTACAGCCCTTGCGGCCTCTCTGGATGCCATGAGTCCCCTGAAGGTCCTGGGCCGGGGCTACGCCATGGTTCGGAACGAGGCGGGGCAGGTCATCAAAAGCGGTGGAGAGCTGACACAGGGCGAAACAGTTCATGTGACACTGGGACACGGCGGCTTCACCGCCGTGGTCAAATCAACGGAGGAGGCGTCTTATGGTGGCTAAGAAAGTGAGTTTTGAAGAGAAGCTGGCCCGGCTGGAGGAGATCGTGTCGGCCCTGGAAAAGGGGGACGCCCCTCTGGCAGATTCCCTGAAGCTGTTTGAGGAGGGGACGAAGCTGGTGAACGCCTGCACCTCAGAGCTGGACAAAGCGGAGCAGCAGGTGGTCAAGCTGATGAAGGGCCCCGACGGCGTGCCGGCGGAGCTGCCCTTTGAAACGGAGGAATAGGCCATGGATTTCAAAAGAGAAATGGCGGCAGCCGCCGCCCTGGTGGAAGGGCGTCTGGCGGAATTTTTCCCGGGAGACGGTCTGCGGGAGGCTATGCGGTACAGTCTCATGGCTGGCGGCAAGCGACTGCGGCCCATTTTATGCGTAAAATTCTGCGAAGCCGCGGGCGGCACCATGGCGGAGGCTCTGGACTTCGGCTGCGCTGTGGAGATGATCCACACCTATTCCCTCATTCACGACGATCTGCCCTGCATGGATAACGACGATCTCCGCCGGGGCAAGCCCACCAGCCATAAGGTCTACGGTGAGTGTGTGGCCACGCTGGCGGGGGATGCCCTCCAGGCAGCTGCGTTCCAGACGGTGTGTCAGGCCCAGGGACCCTGGCAGGGCGAGGGGGCTTCCGTTCCGGCCATTGCGGCAGGGGTTTTGGCCACCGCCGCCGGAGAGCAGGGGATGTGCGGCGGTCAGTACTGGGACACCATCGGAGACGGCAAGGTGATCCACACTGCCCAGGAGCTGACGGACATCAACGACAAAAAGACCGGCGCGCTGCTGCGGGCGGCCTGTACCATGGGCGTACTGGCATCCTCCGGCCACCGGGCGGTGGATGAGAGCTGTATCGACGCCGCCAGGGACTACGCCACCCATTTGGGTCTGGCCTTCCAGATCCGGGACGATATGCTGGATGTCATCGGCAATGCCGAGGAGTTCGGCAAGCCCATCGGCTCCGACGCCTCCAATCAAAAATCCACCTATGTGTCCCTGCTGGGGCTGGAGGAGTGCGAGCGCCGGGTGCTGGACTACACAGAGCGGGCCAAAGCCGCCCTGGATCGTGGCCAGTGGCGGGGCGGCACGGCGTTTCTCCGTGCCTTGGCGGACGCCATGACAGAGCGGACCAAATAAGACCAACTAAGTACCAGCCGGGAGGTATCTCCCGGCTGGCGACTGTTGATAAAGCGGAAAGATACCCGCAACGGGAAGGAAGGGTGTGTGCGGGAAACCCAGAAAGGGTGTCCCGCGCTATTCAAATCGACAGTTTTCAGCGGGGCGGAAAGACTTTTTCGACACGCAGCAGCCGGGAGGTATCTCCCGGCTGGTTTTCCTTTCTTCATGAGGCTGGCTGCCGCGATGGAAGAAATTTGCATATTCATGCTGTATATACAGAGAATCCCTTGCATATCCCATCCGGCTGTGCTATACTGTGTTGAGTTAAGCGGCGGCGCAGTATTCTAGTCAGATCTGCTGCTTCCGAAGGAGGACCTAAAAAGCCTTCAAAGGGCACACCTGTGAAACTTCTTGTGTCTGCTTGGGACGCCCAGTCCTGGGTGGATGCTGGGAGGAAGCGTTTTTATCTTACGCTTGCGGATCCAGGGCAATTTCCAATGGCATGGTAACCCTGACCCTGTTTCCGTGGAGACCTGTTTTTGTGCACGGACGTACTCCCATCGCGGTATTTCCGATCCGTGTACGAAGCAGCTGCAAAACCTGCAATGCGGTGCATCGCGTCATCGGCGCGTAACGCTGTGTGCAGCCGTAGCCTGCCTTGCGTGAGGCGGGTGGATGCGGGATCAACACGCCAGCACCCTGGCCAGAGTGCCGAAGCGTGATCGCCTGCTGAAACCCGGTTTGCAAAAGAGGCTAAAGAAGCAGTCAGACTGTGGTGGAAAGCACCTAGGCTGTTCCGCAAAGAGGCAGAACTGGGATTGCAGTGCGTTCTCAGTGGCAATCGGGTAGCATGTTTGGGCAACGACACGCCGCAAAACTGAAAGGGGAACCGCCTCCATCGGCAACGAGAGGTGTTTTGCGTGGAAATCATACCCGCACCTAAGCCGCAAGATTTACCTGTTCTGCTGCCGCTGCCTTAGCTATTTAATCATCGATTTATGCGGAGGCATTTTTTCTTGAAGGGATCATCCAAATCAAAAAGCAAAAAGAAGGAACCGTCCAAATACCGCTGGGTATTGACCGCCTTTTCTCTGGCAGTCTGCGTTTCCGCCGCCCTTACACTGGCCTCAGAAGCGCTGCTGAAAGAAGCGGGACTGCTGATCGCCGTGCTGATCCTGATCCTTTTTATTGGACTTGGCATCGTGTTCGACATTGTGGGTATGGCAGTCACCACTGCGGACGCTCGACCCTTTCACTCCATGGCTGCCCACAAGGAAAAGGGCGCCAAGGAGGCACTGGCCCTCTTGCGGAACGCAGACCGGGTCTCCAGCGTCTGTAATGACGTGGTGGGTGACATCTGCGGCATCGTTTCCGGCGCTACCGGCGCGGTCATCGTGACCCGGCTGCAAAGCGGTCTGGATCTGGAGAGCGTGCTGATCTCTGTGGGCGTCACCGCGCTGACCTCTGGTTTTACCATTGGCGGAAAGGCCATGGGCAAGCCCTTTGCCATGAAGCAGAGCAAACAAGTGGTGCATATGGCAGGGCGGTTCCTGCATCTGTTCCGTTTAGGCTGATCTTTCCACAGATATCGCAGGAGGTCATTGTGATTCTGGATTCTATTCACGGCCCTGAGGACGTCAGGGCCCTTGATCAAAAACAACTGCCGCAGCTCTGCTCTGAGTTGCGGCAGTTTCTGCTGGAAAACGTGTCCAAAACCGGCGGCCATCTGGCCGCCAATCTGGGGGTCGTGGAGCTGACGGTGGCCATCCACCGAGTGTTTGACACCGCCCGGGACCGG
>CAZFJB010000170.1:0-3543 GCA_964519775.1 uncultured Oscillibacter sp. | reverse complement strand
GTGGCGGCAGTGATCAGACCAGTAGGTGTCCACTACACGGATCTCCGTGATGGTGGGGTCACGTTTCTCGTCGTCCCGGAAGTAGGTCTGCAAAAATTTCAGATCGTCCAGATCCATGGCAAGGCCCAGCTCGTCCAGCAAGGCGGACAGCGCCGCCTCGTCCATGGCGGTGAAGCCCTCGACGGTGCGGACGGTGGTGGGAATGGCATATTCCATCGCCAGCGTTTCCGGCAGATCCAAAGAGGCCTCCCGGCTCTCCACCGGGTTGATGACGTATTTTTTAACGGCTTCCAGCTGCTCTGCCGTCAGATCTCCCTCCAGAACATAGACCCGGGCGGTGCGCACCGTGGGCCGCTCCCCCTGAGAGAGGATCTGGACGCACTGGGCGGCGGAGTCCGCCCGCTGGTCATACTGCCCGGGCAGATACTCCACGGCAAACACCGTGCCGCCCTGGGGCAATTCTTCTGTGACTGTGTCAAGCTGCGGCTCCGAGAGGACCGTTTTTACAGCGTAGTCAAATACCTCCCGGCTGATGCCCTCCAGGTCATAGCGGTTATAAAGGCGCAGACCTGTCAAAGAGCGGATGCCCAGGAAGGCCCGCAGATCCTCCCGGAGAGAGTGGGCCTCATGAGCCAGGGCTTCTTTTTTTTCTACATATACTCTGTAAACCATGGTGGCGATTTCTCCCTTCAGTGTTCCAGCGCCCGCAGGGCCCGCTGACCGATGTCCCGACGGTAAAACGCGTTTTCAAAATGAATGGTCTTTGTCAGCGCGTAGGCTTTTTCCACAGCGCTCTTAAGATCCGCCGCCGTGGCGGTGACGCCCAGGACCCGGCCGCCGTTGGTCAGCAGCGCTCCGTCTGCCGCCTTGGCACCTGCCACATAGACACAGCCGGCAGCCTCGGCGGGAATGGTGATGGCAAAGCCCTTTTCATAGTGGGTGGGATAGCCCTCCGACGCCATGATAACGCAGCAGGCGGAATCGTGGGAGAACTTGACCTCCGTCTCTGCCAGGGTGCCGCCGCGGCAGGCCCGCATAATGGTCAGCAGGTCGCTCTCCAGCAGGGGCAGTACCACCTGGGTCTCCGGGTCGCCGAAGCGGCAGTTGTACTCGATGACCTTGGGGCCGTCAGGCGTCAGCATGAGGCCAAAGTAGAGACAGCCCCGGAAGGTGCGGCCCTCGGCGTTCATAGCGTTGATGGTGGGCAGGAAAATGGTTTCCATGCACACCCGCGCGATATCCGCGGTGTAATAGGGGTTGGGGGCGATGGTGCCCATGCCGCCGGTGTTGAGCCCCTCATCGCCGTCGTGGGCCCGCTTGTGGTCCATGGAGGATACCATGGGGACCACGGTCTTGCCGTCAGTAAAGGCCAGAACGGAAACTTCCGGTCCGGTGAGGAATTCCTCAATGACCACCTGGCTGCCGCTCTCGCCAAAGGCCCGGTCCAGCATGATGGTCTCCACAGCGGCGATGGCATCCTCCCGGGTCTCGGCGATCAAAACACCCTTGCCCAGAGCCAGACCGTCCGCCTTGACCACGATGGGCACCTTGCAGGTCTTGACATAGGCCATGGCGGCCTCTGCATCGGTGAATACTTCGTATTCCGCCGTGGGGATGCCGTATTTTTTCATCAGATTCTTGGAAAAGACCTTGCTGCCCTCAATGATGGCGGCCTTGGCCTCCGGACCGAAGCAGGGGATGCCGGCTGCCTCCAGCGCGTCCACAGCCCCCAGCACCAGGGGATCGTCCGGCGCCACCACGGCGAAATCAACGGCGTGGGCCTTGGCAAATTCCACCTGGGCGTTGATGTCCTTGGCCCCGATCTCCGGGACGCACACGGCATCAGCGGCGATGCCGCCGTTGCCGGGCAGGCAGTAGATGACCTCCACCGCCGGGTTTTCCTTCAATTTTTTGACGATGGCGTGCTCACGGCCGCCAGAGCCGATGACCATGATCTTCATAAGGTTCTCCTTATTTTTATCTCCCTGCAAAAAGGGAGCGTTTTTGCGGATTATATATACACAAATGATTGGATTTGCGTAGGAAATGCGGCACACTGCCGCAGACGAGCGCCGCTATGCGGCACGGGAATTGCACGGCGATGCCGCACGGAATTGAATCCCCATTTTCTTCGCTTCGCAAGAGAGGGTGAATAAGGTGGGCTTTGCTCACTGGAAACGCGATGTTCCATCGCATGGATGCGGCCCCCCACTTTTCTTTTGTCTTGTCAAAAGAAAAGTCGCCGCCGCAGCGGTGGAAAAGAAAACCGTTTAGGGATGAATTGACACGGCAGTGTCAATTCATCCAATTACGGGGGCTGATCGATACGGACTGCTGTGGTATCCCATTTGTCTCCTAACGGCTGCGCTATACTCTTCAGCTTTGAAGAAGTGCCGACCCGCATTTGATGGTGCCGACTTCGTTGGGATGCAAATAGGATACGCGAAGTGTCGATTTTCGCTGCCGCTGCTACTCAGTTGCGGAACCTTTTAGCGGTAGCGGAAAGAGAAGGACAGGGTGTCCTTGACCTCCCCGAAGTTTGCAACAGCTACGTCACGGCGTACAAGGTCGGATAATCACCGCACCCCGCCCGTGGCGCACGTCCTCGCAAGTTCCATATCCCTCGCTTTCGCCTTCGGCGAAATCTCACTCATTTCGCTGCTCGTCCTTTCCCCACTCGAAACGCTCCGCTGGTTTCTCGTGGGGGACCCCCGTTTTCCTCCGTCCAACTCCTGGGATAGTTTCCAAAGGGGGAAAAACAGGCGAAGCGCCGCCTGTGGCGGATACAGCGCCCCGCTTTCGAGGCAGCGGCACGATTTGCGGCTTTTGGCAAAAGCCGCAAATCGTAATGCCGCAACGGTGGGTCAGGAATCGCAATTCCCCCTCTTTGTGTCGTTGGGGGGCTGGGGCGAGTCGAAACGCCCCAGTGCTTTCCGGTGGGGGTTTAAGGGGGCGGTGCCTTTCCGGAAAGGCATCTTCCCCCTTGTATTTTACTGTCCCTTTGCAAAGGGACAGTCCTTGTCTCAGGAACCTAAGACTTCCCCGCACTGAAACAGTGCGTTTATTGCCGCAAAGCGGCTTTTAGTGATGAAACAGCCGCATTCCGGTAAAGCACATGGTCATACCGTATTTGTTGGCCGTTTCGATGACGTTGTCATCCCGGATGGAGCCGCCGGGCTCGGCAATGTACCGCACGCCGGACTTCCGGGCCCGCTCCACATTGTCGCCGAAGGGGAAGAAAGCGTCGGAACCGACAGTGACGCCGGATTGGGTGGCGACCCAGGCCTTCTTTTCCTCTGCCGTCAGAACGTCCGGTTTCACCTTGAAGGTGTTCTTCCACACGCCCTCTGCCAGAATATCCTCATATTCGTCGGAGGTGTAGATGTCGATGGCGTTGTCCCGGTCGGGGCGGCGGATATTGTCCACGAATTGCAGACCCAGCACCTTGGGATGCTGGCGGAGATACCAGTTGTCCGCCTTCTGGCCCGCCAGACGGGTGCAGTGGATGCGGCTCTGCTGGCCGGCGCCCACGCCGATGGCCTG
>CAZFJB010000169.1:0-3588 GCA_964519775.1 uncultured Oscillibacter sp. | reverse complement strand
CTAAAAATTATTTTCGCCCCGATGAGGAATTTTTTCATAAATTTTTAAAAAGTTCTTAAATTTTTTTATTTGATTCGTGCAGGAAACCCCTGGTGGGTTTCCCGCACACACCCTTCCTTCCCGTTACGGGTATCTTTCCACTTTATCGACAGTCTAAGAGGACGCCGTTGGCGTCCTCTTTCGGTATTACGTTTGCTGATAGCAGGCTTTCAGATATGACTCCAGATCGTTTTCCGCGATATACGCGTACACGGCGGGGGGCACCAGGTCTTTCCAATCCCCACCGCTTGTGATCTTCTGCCGGATCTCCGTGCCGCACATCCGTTTTTCCCGGTCGTCAAAAAGGACCACGGTGTCATAGCCCAGGGTTTTCAGCCGGTCCAGCTTTTCGTAGCCCCACTGATCGTAGATGGTGAAAAAAGAGGTGGCGGACAGCGGCGCGTAATTGCTGAGGACCTCCGGCCGCTCAATGGGGAAAGGCACGATCTCAAACTCCTCCTGCTTCATGCCGGCTTCCAGCAGCGCCAGCTTGATCATGCTGTAGCGCTGGTAATAGGTAAAGGGATTGGAGGCAGCCTCTCCTCTGTGGGGGTCCGTCTCCTCCCGGATCAAAGACCGATTCTCCGGAGAGGTGATCCCCACGATCAGCTTTTTGCACTGCCGTTTTGCCAGCAGAGCGTATTGCAGGTGGTCATTGTGGAAAAGCTGAAACCTGCCGTGGATCAAGCCTAAATCGACCATTGTCTGTTCCTCCTGTGTGTTATGTTTTTCAGATCCGCGGTCAGGAATATTCCACGCTGCTCTTCCGGGGGTCCAGCAGGCAGACGTAGCTGGTCCCCTGCCCCAGGACCAGGGGCGCGCCGTCGGCGGTGGTGTAGACAAAGGGGCTGTTCCGGTCCGCGCGGCTCCAGCGGATGGGAATGCTCTGGGCGTTGCGGAACAGCGTACCGCGTCCCTCCCCGGTGGTGCGGACGGTCAGCCGTCCCTCCGTGTCCCCCCGGATCGCGGCGATATCCGTTTCCAGAAACAGCACGTTGGCGGCGGATACCTGCTCCCCGGTGGTCCCGTCCAGATACGGGGCTTTGTACTGGCTGACCAGATAGGTGCCCGTGCCGGGATCGTAATCAAAAAGGCCGGTCTTATAGGTAGTATAGTAGAGCTTGACGTGCTCCGCCGGGGCACCGCCGCTGAGGGGCTCCTCCATAAAGGTCTGGGGATAGGTGTAACCCTCGCTGTGGGTGGTGGGATACTTGCTGCTCTCCCAGAAGGCGGTGATCTTCTCCCCGGAGGTCAGCATACTGTGTTCATAGCCCATGGCCTTCTTCCGGTCAGCGTCCCGCCAGAATACCTTGTCGTGGCTGGGCCCGCCATTGACTCCGTCAATGTTGTCCACGCCCCACTTTTTCAGGTCCTGATACGCCTCCGGGCTGCCGCCGGCGTGGACGAACAGGGCGTCATGTCCCAGGGCCAGCTCAATGTAATAGGGCCGCGCGGAGCGGATACTGCCGATGTTTCCCACGCCCTCCAGCGTTTGATACACCGCCAGCATCCGGGTGATGCCCCCCTCGGCGGGGACTTCATAAAGAATATCCGCCTGGGAATTGCCTAACTGGGGCTGGGCTTTTTTCAAATTGTTCAGCATGACGGCCACCGGTCGGTTTTGCTCATACTCCGGCTCCATGGGCAGCCCCGTCAGGGGATCGGTCCCGGCGGGGATGTACGGCTCCGGGTCCGGCGGCTGCAGCGGCTCCTCCTTCGGAGCCGGTTCCTCCACGGCGGGGGGCGTCGGCTCCTCCGGCAGCGGCGTCTCTTCCTTTTTCCCACAGCCGGTCAGCAGCAGCGTCAGCGCCAGGATCAGCGCCGGTCCTCTTTTTTTCATTGCGGTCCCGCCCTTTCAATTATGTCAACTCTTATATTAGCAACCCCGCCTGTGACCGTCAAGGAAAAATTCGAGGGTTTTGGACAATTTCCGACTATACATTTCAGCCGGTCTGCGGTATACTGATCAGGAACATGATTGTAAGGAGAATTGCCATGACTCCCCGGGGATTTATTCAGGACAAGCTGGAGATCAAATTTCTGATTTTATATATCGCCGCCCGTGTCATCGAGCCGGTGCCCTTTGACACGATGCTGGATCTGACCCTCTGTGACGATGCCGTTGACTATTTTGACTTTTCCGAGTGTCTGGCGGATCTGGTGAAAACGGGTCACCTGACCCTGGACCAGGGGACCGGCTTCTACGCTATCACGGAGAAGGGCCGGCGCAACAGCGAGATCTGTGAGACCAGCCTCCCCTACTCCGTCCGGCTGCGGTGCGACAAAAACCTCACCGCCTGCAACCGGGCGCTGCGGCGGAAAAATCAGGTAAAAAGCGCTGTGGAGCCCAGGTCCAACGGCACTTACACTGTCAGCCTCTCTCTGGATGACGACATGGGCAGCGTCATGGATCTCAAGCTCATGGTCCCCCGGGAGGATATGGGAAAGGTCCTTTCCGAGCGGTTCCGCAGATCACCGGAGAAGCTCTACAGCCAGATCATCGCCCTGCTGCTCAACGCCCCGGCACCGGAGGAGGAAACGGAATAACGCAACAAAAAGCCGCCTTATTGGCGGCTTTTTGTTATACGCGGTCCGTGTCATGCCTTAGCGCATGGCCCCATGGGACATATCTTTCTCGATTTGGAGCCACGGCGTGCGGGCCAACGCTCCACCGGCCCTTTGGTCAGTTTTTTTGCCGGAAAAACACGGAATATGGTATTTGATTCGCTTTTGAACGGTATTCTCTCCACTTATAGTATCTCCCCTTTTCACAAAAAGGTATTACGTTTTCTTAAGAAATTGATGACTATTTTGTGTTGTCAAGTCGAATCTTTTTCGGTATGATAAAATCAATGGTTTTCCGGTCATGACCGGTCATTAAATTTTGAGGAGGATGTACTCTTATGAAGAAGTTTCTTGCGACGCTCCTGAGTCTTTCCATGGTCCTCGCCCTGTCCGCCTGCGGCGGCAGCAAGGCGGAGGATACCAAGCCCGCTGAAAGCGGCAGCCAGACGGAAGCGCCCGCCGAGTCTGTCACTGATTTCAAGGTCGGTTTCATCTGCCTGCATGATGAAAACTCCACCTATGACCTGAACTTCATCAACGCCGCCAAGGAGGCCTGCGCCAACCTGGGTATTCCCGAGAGCAACTACACCATCGTCACCAACGTGCCCGAGGGTCAGGAGTGCTACGACAAGGCCGCCGAGCTGGCTGACGCCGGGTGCGGTATCGTCTTCGCCGACTCCTTCGGCCATGAGGACTACATGATCCAGGCCGCCAAGGAATTCCCCGACGTCCAGTTCTGCCACTCCACCGGCACCAAGGCCCACACTGACGGCGTGGCCAACTATCACAACGCGTTCGCCTCCATCTATGAAGGCCGTTACCTGGCCGGTGTTGCCGCCGGTATGAAGCTCAACGAGATGATCGAGGCCGGTGAGATCACCGCCGACCAGGCCAAGATGGGCTACGTTGGCGCCTTCACCTACGCGGAAGTTATCTCCGGCTACACCTCCTTCTTCCTGGGCGCCCGCTCCGTCTGCCCCACCG
>CAZFJB010000168.1:0-3596 GCA_964519775.1 uncultured Oscillibacter sp. | reverse complement strand
TACCCACGCCGAAGGTAGTCATGGCAAGGCCGGTGACGTTCTGATTGGCCCGGAGGGTCACGGTCAAAAAGCAGTAGAGCAGACCCATCAAAAGGGAGCCCAGCAGGGAGCAGACCAGAGGGATACCGATGGCCGCCAGGGCGCTCATGGTCTCTGCCGTGGTGGACTGCTCGTAGAAAAACGCGCCGATGACGCCGCAGATACCGCCCACATACATAATGCCGGGGATGCCCAGATTCAAATTGCCGGACTTCTCCGTCAGGATCTCGCCGGTGCTGCCGTAGAGCAAGGGGATGCCCTGCATCACCGCACGGGGAAGGAAGGATACAAGATCAAACATGGCTTATACCTCCTTCTTTCCGCCCTTGCGCAGGCTGACCTGATAGTTGATGAAAAATTCACTGCCGATGATGAAGAAGAGAATGATGCCGGTGAGGATGTCAGCAAAGGACTGGTTCAGCCCAAAGGTGCTGGAGATCTCGCTGGCGCCCCGGCCCAGGACCACCAGCAGCAAGCTGGTGAAGATCATGATGATGGGGTCAAATTTCGCCATCCAGGACACCATGACCGCCGTAAAGCCACGGCCGCCCACGATGGTGGTGGTCAGCGTATGGTCGGTTCCGGCAGTCAGCAGCATTCCCATCAGGCCACAGACCGCGCCGGAGAGGATCATGGTGCGGATGATGACCTGCTCCACCTTGATGCCGGCATAGCTGGCGGTGCGCTGGCTCTCGCCCACCACGGTGATCTCATAGCCGTGCTTGCTGTAGTTGAGATAGATATACATGAACACCGTCAGCACAGCCACCACTAAAATCACCAGCAGGTATTTCTGACCCGCTACGATGGGCAGCCAGCCGGCCTCCGTGTTCTGGTTGATGATGCCGATCTTGCCGGCACCCTTGGGCACCTCCCACACGATGATGAAAAAGGCGGCCAACTGGGTGGCGATGTAGTTCATCATCAGGGTGAACAGCGTCTCGTTGGTGTTCCACTTAGCCTTGAAGAAAGCGGGGAGGAAGCCCCAGAGTCCGCCTGCCGCCAAAGCGGCCAGGAGGGAGACCAGGATGAGAGCCGCGTTGGGCAGCTTGTCCCCCAGGCAGATCATGCAGGCGGCAGTGGCAAGGGAGCCGATAAGCACCTGACCCTCAGCGCCCACGTTCCAAAAGCGCATTTTAAAGGCGGGCGTCACCGCCAGAGAGATGCCCAGCAGCACCGCCAGATTCTGGAAGGTGACCCAGCTTTTCCGGGCCGTTCCGAAAGCGCCCTTGAAAATGGTGGTGTAAATGCTGACGGGGTTCTCGCCGGTCAGCAGCATGGTGACCACAGCGCAGACGATCAGCGCCAGAAGAATGGCGCAGCCCCGGATGGCGGCACTTTTGTACCAGGGGATGGTGTCCCGCTTGGCGATATGAAATAACGCTTGCTTACGCATCGTCCCTGCCTCCTTCCATGCGGGTCATCAGCGCGCCGACCTGGCGCTTATCGGTGGCGCGGGCATCCACCACACCGGAGACCCGGCCGCCGCAGAGCACCAGGATCCGGTCGCACAGCTCCAGCAGCACGTCCAGATCCTCGCCCACATAAATGACGGCCACGCCCTTTTGCTTCTGCCGGGTCAGCAGATTATAGATAGTATAGGAGGTGTTGATATCCAGCCCCCGCACCGCGTAAGCGGTCATCAGAACAGAGGGGGACTGGGCGATCTCACGGCCCACAAGCACCTTCTGCACGTTGCCGCCGGACAGGCGGCGCACCGGCACGTTGATGTTGGGCGTGATGACCTCCAGTTCGTCCTTCACCTGCTCCGCCAGTTCCTTGGGGGCTTTCCGGCTGGCGAACAGGCTGTGTCCATTCCGATAGCTGCGCAGCATCATGTTATCGGTCATGCCCATGTTGCCCACCAGGCCCATGCCCAGCCGGTCCTCCGGCACAAAGGCCAGGGAAACACCGGCCTGACTGATCTCCAGGGGGGTCTTGCCTACAAGCTGCAAACTCTCCTCATGATGCTGCAGATCCATGGAACGGTAGAAGATGGACGCGCCGGGGGACAGGGGCTGCAAGCCCGCGATAGCCTCCAGCAATTCCTTCTGGCCGGAGCCGGCGACACCGGCGATGCCCAGGATCTCGCCGCCGTTGGCGATGAAGTTCACGTTGTCCAGCCGCTTGACGCCCATGGCATCATACACGGTCAGGTTTTCCACAATGAGTCGGGGCTCCGGGTCCTTGGGGAGGGGACGCTCAATGTTCAGCTTCACGGCGTGCCCCACCATCATGTCCGTCAGGGACTGCTGGTCAGCGTCCTTTGTGGCTACGTCGCCGATGTACTCGCCCTTGCGCAGCACCGCCACCCGGTCAGAGACTTCCAGCACCTCATGGAGCTTGTGGGTGATGATAATGAGGGACTTGCCGTCAGCCTTCATATTCCGCATGATCTGGAACAGCTTGTCCGTCTCCTGGGGCGTCAGCACGGCGGTGGGCTCGTCCAGGATCAGAATGTCCGCCCCACGGTAGAGGACCTTCACGATCTCCACCGTCTGCTTCTGGGAAACAGACATATCGTAGATCTTCTGGTCGGGGTCGATGTCAAAACCGTATTTATCGCAGATCTCCCGCACCTTTTTTCTGGCCTCGGCCAGGTCCAGCTTGCCCTTCAGGCCCAGAACGATGTTCTCCGTGGCGGTAAAGACGTCCACCAGCTTGAAATGCTGATGGATCATGCCGATGCCGTATTGGAAAGCGTCCTTGGGGGAGGCGATGGTCACGGGCTTTCCGTGGATGTAGATCTGTCCTTCGTCAGGGAAGTAGATGCCGGAGAGCATATTCATCAGCGTCGTCTTGCCGCTGCCGTTTTCGCCCAGCAGGGACAGGATCTCGCCCTCACGGAGCTCCAGATCCACGGCATTGTTGGCCGTTACCTTTCCGAACCGCTTGGTGATCTTTTCCATTTTAACCGCGCACGCAAAAGCCAAGGCAGTCACCCTTTCTCGGTGGGAGGATGCCTGGTATCAGGCTCTTCCCGAAATTTTGGATCATACTCGATTATTTTAACATAGGTAACACCAATTGTAAATCAAAAGCAAGGTATTACCTATACAATTTTTGCGTTGAAATCGTGGAAAAACTGTGTAATTGGATAGGGGATCGATGTAAAAAACCGGGCTGCCTATTGGCAGCCCGGTCATAAAGACGCGTGAACGATTAACCGAAATTGGTATCCAGCAGGCTGATGCCGTCGATCTGAATGTCGAAGTAAGGAGCGGAACGGAAGGTGGACTCGGCAAAGTAACCGTTGGTGACGACCTCGGTATCGGGGGTGTAGCTGGGATCGGTGTCCACGTCAGCGGTGTAGCTGGTCAGGTTCTGGCCGCCCACGGTGAAGGTGGAGCAGTCAAAGACTTGGCGGGTGCCGGCCTCCAGCTCAGCCTTCACGGCGTTGATGGCTTCCTGGGTGCCCTCGGCAGCGGCGGCAGTGTTGACATCGGTCAGCACCACGGAGCCAGTGGTCAGAGTGCCGGTCCAGTCAGCGCCGATCTCCTCGCCGTTCATAGCGCAGGTGATCGCGTACTCATAATAGGGAGCCCAGTTGATCCGGG